>JBFYJI010000036.1:0-7893 GCA_041311505.1 Candidatus Nanopelagicales bacterium
CGAATCTGGCTCACGATTGTGAAACCGATGCTGAAGTTCTTACAGCTAGTAGTGGGCGATGAATCACCGAGCCAGACCATTGCACGAGAGAGGCTCGCTCGCATAGCATCAACCTCATGAGTGATTGCATATTCTGCAAGATTGTCGCTGGCGAGATACCATCGAAGAAAATCTATGAAGATAGCGACTTCTATGCCTTTCTTGATATCTTCCCTGCTGGACGTGGCCATTCATTGGTAATCCCTAAAGCGCATCATGCCGATATTCATGCAATTCCCGCCGAGCTCTATGGCGAACTCGCTAGTCGTGCCAAAGTAGTTGCAGATCTACTCCAAGAGAGATTGCGATCTGAAGGAACAACCATCTTCCAGATGAACCGTGAATCTGGGTGGCAGACCGTCTTTCATATCCATATGCACGTCATCCCTCGATGGAGTGGCGATACTTTGCATAAACCTTGGGATATCGCGCCTGCAGATGAATCAGAGTTGCAGGCTCTTCATGCCCTACTTACCGAGTAAGTAGTTGATGACGTCTAACGCCTTCCAACCCTGAGGATGTTTCTTCGCTAAATAGTCCGGACCGGAGAGATCTGATCCAAGGGTGATGAGCGGAAGTTCGCGGCGGCCATCCGGGCGCAATTGGCCTAATCCAATATTCGACATCAAGGCATTGCAGAGACATTGCGAGCGCTGCGCCTCGTCAACATTTCCCTTCTTAAATTCATATGTCTTTAAGGGTTCGCTAGGGCAGCGATATCCGATTCCGCCATTCTCTCGTTCAAATGGAGTGCGAAGATAACCGAGATCGCAGATTCGATTGCGGGCTTCATATGCATCATCATCTGAAAGTGACTTTGGCAGTACGGCGACCTTAAAAGGAAATCCTGTAGGGGAGGCGCTTCCATCTGTCTTTACTGAGAGTTTCTCATCCACGAGAGCATCTATCACTTCTTGCTTAAGCTCTGGTGTAAATCCTGATTCATCGGCAAGGGCGAAGAGTGAACCGACTTGAACACCTTGAGCACCTGCTGCGATAGCTTCTTGAACTTTATCTGGGGTCGCATATCCTCCTGCAAGCCAGAATGGTGAACCTGAATTCTTGACCTTGATGAGGTCAGCCTCATCTTGCTCGGTGTAAATCGGATTGCCCTCTTCATCCTTTGATTTGCGATTTCGCGGGGGAGCGTTATGTCCGCCCGCAACATGTCCCTCAATAACATAACCATCTGGCTTTGTGATCTCATCTTTGTTGAGATACGCAACAAGTGCATGAGATGAGACGATTGCAAGAAATTGCGGGCGCTTTATTGGATAGGCAATACCTTCAATACAACCTGGATCAAAAGAGATAAAGTGCTTCATCGAAGCCTCTGCGACATCAACTGTCATTGAGACAGGCTTACCGAGTGCGAGTTGATTGAGAAGATTGGGAATCTGGGCAGGGATACCGGCGCCAATGAGAATGTAATCAACATCGGCGAGCATTGCACCGTAGAGCTGAGCTGGGATACACATCTGAATCTTTTCGAGAAGATTCATTCCAATAAGACCGTCGTGGCCCTCTTTAGCGAGCCACACTTCTACAAATGATGAAGCAACGAGAAGATCAATTGCATGCTGTACTGGTTTTAAGGTGATCTTAGGAACATCAACATATGGCTTTGACTGGTCGCGACCGCCTTCGATGAAATAGCGATCGAGAACTCCGCGAGCAACATCTTGATTTGGAAAGTGGGAGAGAGCTCGTCGAATCGATCCATCGACATCTCCATCTTGCAGTCTACGAGCGACCACTGAATCGATAGCAGTACCTGAAATGACTCCAAGGTTTCCAGATTTGGAGACCTCTTTAGCCAGAGCAGCGGAAGAGACGGCAATGCCCATGCCACCTTGAATAATGGCAGGAAGTGGGCGTTCGCTCATGGGCCTAACCTAAGTGCATCAAGGGTCTAACTCGCGAGTAGTGCTAGCGAGGGCTCATAGAGTCGCGCGGAGACCTTTCTGCAAAGAATTTGCAGTTTTCAAGCCATGTAGACTTTCGGTATGAAGAAGAGTGTCTTCGTCGCATTGGCGAGTGCTGTGACCCTTCTTACCTTTTCAGCGCCTACTGCTCAAGCGGCAACGATGTCGATCTCTCTCGATCCAGGCGATCTCACCAGCTTCAATCGAGTCAATACCACGTGGACTGACACTATTGGCGCACAAGCAGGAAACAACACAAGCCTCACATACAACAGCGCCAACTGCGGAGTCTTTGTTGCATCAACGGGACGTTCAAATTTCTCTGCCTTTGACTTTGGCAATGGCTTCGCGTTTACGGTTTGGGTGAAGCCAAATGGCAATGGTGGTGGAATGATGGGGCTGGTCTCTAATCGAGGGGGTGGAGACGGAACCAATGGTTTCGCCTTCTACTACAACACATATGCGACGACAGATATGAAGTTGATTCTTGAATCTGGCAGCGGTTCAGGTGCAGGTACTAATACCCTGGGCACAGCAGGAAATGTAACTGCAGACACCTGGCAGCAATTGGGCTTCTCCTACAACCGCACTGCTGGCACAGCCGAGCTCTTCAAAAATGGTGTTTCAATCGCAACCGGAAATGTGAAGACCAATGCTCAGGTCACTGGCGCGTGGATCGTAGGAGGCCTTATCGGTGGTCAGTACCTCAATGCAAATCTCGGAATTGTTCATGGATTCTCTACAACGATAACTGCTGCTGAAGCGCTTGCCGATTACAACTCGACAGTAGATCGTTATGCAGCCACACCAATGTGCCCACCAAGCCCTGCTAATACCGCCGCGGCATCTGTTACCGGCACCAGTGCTTACGGTGAGACTCTTACATCAACAATTGGTTCTTGGTCTGGTTCACCTACAACCTACACATATCAGTGGTCTATCTCTGCAACCTCAGGTGGAACTTATACAGATATTGCTGGTGCAACTGCTGCCTCTTATTCGCCGACATCGGCACAGATAGGTAAGTATCTGAAAGTGACTGTTACCGCCTCCAATAACCGCGGTAGTGCCACCTCAACATCATCGGCTTCGCCTGTAATTGCAGCGGGGACTCCTATCGCCGCGCTCACTGTTCCTGCCATGACAATTTTTCACACATCGGCAAATATCACTTTCCAATCGAATACCGCCGGCAAAGTGAAGCTGCAAGTTGCAGGAAAGAACATCCCGGGTTGCCAGAGCCTTCAAGTGACCGCTGGAAATTCATATACGGTGACGTGCCCTTGGAAGAATTCCTCTCGCTCCTCCCAATACATTTCAGCAATTTTCACCCCTGTTGACACAGGATTTGCGACAACAACGGTCAGCAAGTTGTCTCCAGGATCATCTGCACGCACCAATAAGCGCTAATCAAACTTAATCGGCCCACTCTATGTTGGAGGTCATATCTATCTGAGTGCTGGCACATCTATTTTCCCTGCCCTTTCCTCTATCTCGGGAGAAGAATTGATGGCAAAAGGGGAGAGCGATGTTTCAAGTTCGAATTCATGGTCGTGGTGGACAAGGGGTGGTGACTGCAGCTGAGTTACTTGCTCAGGCAGGTTTTGATGAAGGAAAACATGCTCAAGCATTCCCGAGTTTTGGCTCTGAAAGAACGGGAGCTCCAGTTGTTGCCTTCTGCCGAATATCTGACACGCCGATTCGCTCACGAGAGCCAATCGCACATCCCGATGTCTTGATTGTTCAAGATGCGACCCTCCTCAAACAGATCGATGTCTTTGCAGGTCTGAGCCAGGGTGGTTTTGTGCTTATCAATGCGAAAGAAGATTTGGATTCGCTGGGTGTCACCTCTGAGATGAGATCTGAGAACAAGGTGCTCATTGTTCCTGCGACTGAGATAGCAATTCAATATGTCGGAAGACCTGTACCTAATGCAGTTTTGTTGGGGGCGTTCTCTGCATTCACACGTGCAGTCACGATTGATTCTGTTGTTGATGCTATTGGACACAAATTCAAGAGCAAAGTTGCAGAAGCTAATGCAACCGCCGCAAGAGTCGCTTATGAGATGGTAGGGGAGATGGTTACACATGCTTAAGCAGGTAGAGGGTTCAAAGGCGATCGCAGATACAGTCGCTGCTTGCAATCCAGAGGTTATTTGCGCATATCCCATTTCACCACAGACCCATATCGTTGAAGGACTCAGCCAAATAGTTAAAGCCGGAACGCTTCCTCATTGCCAATATATCAACGTCGAATCTGAGTTTGCTGCGATGTCTGTTGCTATTGGTGCAAGTGCTACCGGGGCTCGAACATATACAGCGACGGCGAGCCAAGGGTTGCTCTATATGGTGGAAGCTGTCTATAACGCATCAGGCTTGGGGCTTCCGATCGTGATGACAGTTGCCAATAGAGCTATTGGCGGACCGATCAACATCTGGAATGACCACAGTGACTCAATGTCGCAGAGAGATAGTGGATGGATCCAGCTCTATGCAGAGAGCAACCAAGAGGCTGCTGATCTCCATGTGCAGGCTTTTCGTATCGCAGAGAAGATGTCGCTACCTGTGATGGTCTGCATGGATGGCTTCATATTGACTCACGCCTTTGAAGAGGTGGATATTCCTACTGCTGAGGATGTTTCGAAGTTCCTGCCTCCATTCCTGCCTCGACAGGTACTAGACCCTGATGATCCTGTTTCGATCGGAGCAATGGTAGGTCCTGAAGCATTTACTGAGGTGAAATATCTCAATCACATTCGAATGCTTGACTCGCTTCAGACAATCAAAGAGTCAAGTGGCGCATTTAAAGAGATTTTTGGCAGAGACTCTGGTGGAACGATTAGGCAATACCAGAGCTCAGACTCTGAAACAGTAGTAGTAGCTCTTGGTTCGATCCTCGGAACCATTAAGGATCTTGTGGATGTCATGCGTAATGAAGATATATCAATTGGTGTCGTGGGTATTACATCTTTTAGACCTTTCCCATATGAAGAGTTACGTCTAGCTCTCTCTCATGCTAAGAAAGTAATTGTGCTCGAGAAGGCCTTCCAGACTGGCGTTGGTGGCATTGTCACCGAAGATGTTGATAGGAGTCTTGCGGGGCTTGATGTTCAACGAGTCACGGTGATCGCGGGTCTTGGTGGCAGACCAATTACGACAGCCTCATTGCGTAGCTACATCAGTAATGCAATCGCAGGAAATGTTCCAGCTACTACTTTCCTTGACCTGGACGAGAAAGTGGTTGAAGCCGAGATTGCACGAGAGAGAGGCCAGCGATGAGCGTGACACCTTTGAAGTTCTATCAAATTGGAAGTTTTGCGGTTGGAAATCGCCTTCTGACTCAAGATGAGAGATCACTTCAATCTGATCCTGATAGAACCAATGCGCTGACTTCAGGACACCGTGCATGTCAGGGATGTGGAGAGGCGCTCGGTGCACGATATGCCCTCGATACTGCCATGAAGGCAGCAAACGAGAAGTTGATTGCAGTCAATGCGACAGGTTGCCTTGAAGTCTTCTCAACTCCCTATCCTGAAAGCTCTTGGCGTATCGCATGGCTTCACTCTCTCTTTGGGAATGCACCTGCCGTTGCCACAGGAGTCGCTGCTGCATTGAAGGCAAAGGGAAAGAGTGACGTTCGCGTTGTTGGTCAAGGTGGCGATGGCGCAACTGTTGATATCGGCTTCGGAGCTCTATCAGGAATGTTTGAACGTAATGATGATGTTCTCTATATCTGCTACGACAACGAGGCATATATGAACACTGGAGTGCAGCGATCCGGAGCAACGCCACCAGCTGCACGTACTGCGACGACCCAAGCTGTGGGGGAGAATCCTGGCAATGTATTTGGCCAAGGAAAGTTCCTGCCTCGCATCGCGATGGCCCATGACATCCCATATGTCGCTACTGCAACGATTGCAGATCTCCGAGACTTAGAGGCCAAAGTAATGAGAGCGATGGAATTTAGAGGAGCCCGATATATACATATATTGGTTCCATGCCCACTCGGGTGGGGATCGGCATCTTGTGACACTATCAAGATTGCTCGACTTGCAACCCAAACGGGACTCTTCCCTCTCTTTGAAGCAGTCAATGGTGAAATGGTGACCTCTACACCGATCCGAAAGAGAGTCTCGGTCGAGGATTATCTCAAGTTACAGGCCCGCTATGCACATCTCTTCTCGCCGGTTCGTAATGAGGAAGTTCTCGCTCACCTTCAGCGAATGGCAGATCGCAATATCGAACGTTATAACTTGATGGAGGAGCAGTAATGGAACGCCCATTTGCAATCACATTAGGAGTTGGTTCAAGCCTTGCAAATCACACGGGCTCTTGGAGAGTGGAGCATCCTGAATACATTCATCGAATGCCGCCATGCAATAAGGCATGCCCTGCTGGCGAGAATATTCAGAATTGGCTCTACATCGCTGAGGATGGTTCTTATGAAAAGGCATGGCGTGAATTAGTGAAAGAGAATCCATTCCCAGCAATTATGGGAAGAGTCTGCTACCACCCTTGTCAGACTGCCTGTAATCGAGGCGAGCTCGATGAGAGCGTTGGAATCAACTCAGTAGAACGTTTCCTCGGCGATTATGCGATAGAAAACGGATGGACATTTGACGAGGAGATCATCGAATCTGGATTCAAAGTATTGGTAATTGGTGCCGGTCCCGCCGGTCTCTCAGCTGCCTATCACTTGAGAAGATTGGGTCACGCTGTCGTCATTAAGGATGCAACACACGCCCCCGGCGGAATGATGCGCTATGGAATTCCTAAGTATCGCCTTCCTCGTGAAGTACTGGATTCTGAGATTGGGCGACTTACAACGATGGGAATCGAATTCCAGTTGAACACCCGTGTTGATGATGTGCATGATGAACTTGATTCATTTGATGCAGTCTTCTTGGCTGTTGGAGCGCAATTGAGTAAACGCGCATATATTCCAGCAGGGGAGTCTGCACGCATTTTGGATGCCATCTCAGTTCTCAGAGGCGTAGAGACTGGAGACGTTCCACTCTTAGGCCGAAAGGTTGTTGTTTACGGCGGCGGAAATACTGCAATGGATGTTGCGCGTACTGCAAAGCGTCTCGGTGCAGAAGAAGCGATTGTTGTTTACCGCCGCACGCGCGATAAGGCGCCCGCTAATGATGAAGAGATCACCGAAGCTATGGAAGAGGGCATCCTCATGAAGTGGCTCTCAACAGTCAACCATGCAGATGGAGGAAAGTTAACTGTTGAGAAGATGGAGCTCGATGCATCTGGCTTCCCACAACCAACCGGTGAATTTGAAGTTCTCGAAGCTGACTCACTTATCCTCGCGCTCGGTCAAGAAGTTGACTTCTCCCTGCTCGGCAATAGCGCAGATATTGATGTGAAAGATGGAACGATGCCGGTTGATGGGCAGATGATGACATCGCATCCAGGGATATTCGCTGGTGGCGACATGATTCCTGCAGATCGCACGGTTACAACTTCAATAGGCCACGGTAAGAAAGCAGCTCGCAATATCGATGCATGGCTACGTGGCACTGAGTATGTCAAAGGCGCTGAAAAGACACCCGTCACCATCAATGAGCTCAATACCTGGTATTACACAGATGCCCCTCACGCCGTTCGTGAACGACTTGAAGCATCCCGCCGAGTCAAGGACTTCTCTGAGGTTGTTCAGGGGCTCGATGCAACCACTGCTCTCTACGAGGCTCGACGTTGCATGTCCTGTGGAAACTGTTTTGAATGCGATAACTGTTTCGGTGTCTGTCCAGATAATGCGATTAAGAAACTCGGTCAAGGACTTGGTTTTGAGATCGATCTCGATTATTGCAAAGGCTGTGGAATTTGCGTTAGCGAATGCCCGGCAAGCGCGATTCAAATGGTGGCTGACGCGTAAGGTCTTTGTTGCCTCGTGGACGATACTGGGATCGAACCAGTGA
>JBFYJI010000037.1:0-7746 GCA_041311505.1 Candidatus Nanopelagicales bacterium
GCGAGATGATCGCAGAGGCGATGGATAAGGTCGGCAAGGAAGGCGTTATCACTGTAGAAGATTCAAATACATTCGGTCTTGAGCTCGAGCTCACCGAGGGTATGCGCTTTGATAAGGGTTACCTATCTCCATACTTCGTCACTGATACAGATCGCATGGAGACTGTTCTTGAAGATGCTTACATCTTGATCGTCAATAACAAGGTCGGTTCAATCAAGGATCTCGTTCCATTGCTCGAGAAGGTAATGCAGACAGGTAAGCCACTTGCAATCATCGCTGAAGATGTTGAAGGTGAAGCACTTGCAACTCTCGTCGTTAATAAGATCAAGGGCACATTCCGCTCAGCAGCAGTTAAGGCTCCTGGCTTTGGTGATCGCCGTAAGGCACAGCTTCAGGACATCGCGATACTTACAGGTGCAACAGTGATCTCAGAGGAAGTTGGTCTCAAGCTTGAGTCAGCTGGCCTCGAGCTTCTCGGTCGCGCTCGCAAGGTTGTTATCTCTAAGGAAGAGACAACAATCGTTGAAGGCGCAGGAGATGCAGAGCAGATCAAGGGCCGTGTCAACCAGATCCGCAAGGAGATCGAGAACACTGACTCTGATTACGATCGCGAAAAGGCACAAGAGCGCCTTGCAAAGCTTGCAGGTGGAGTTGCTGTCATTAAGGCAGGAGCTGCAACTGAGGTAGAGCTTAAGGAGCGCAAGCACCGCATCGAAGATGCAGTACGCAATGCAAAGGCAGCTGTAGAAGAAGGAATCGTCGCCGGTGGTGGCGTTGCACTTCTTCAGGCAGCGACAGCTGCATTTAAGAAGTTGAAGCTCGAAGGTGATGAGGCAACAGGTGCTCGCATCGTTGAAGTTTCTATCGAAGCACCACTCAAGCAGATCGCAGTGAATGCTGGTCTCGAAGGCGGAGTAATCGTTGAGAAAGTTCGCCATCTCGATGCAGGCTTCGGTCTCAATGCAGCAACAGGTGAGTATGTAGACATGATCAAGGCTGGCATCATCGATCCAGCTAAGGTGACACGTTCTGCTCTCCAGAATGCAGCATCAATTGCAGCTCTCTTCATCACAACAGAGGCTGTTATTACAGATAAGCCAGAGCCAAAGGGTGCAATGACACCTTCAGCTGCTGGTGGAGATATGGACTTCTAATAGTCTTACTACGCACGAAGGGGCTGCCGATTAGTATCGGTGGCCCCTTCTGCTTTACCCTTAGAGCATGAAGACATTCGATGCACAATCTCTTGCACGTGATGCAGCCCTTGCTGAGGCAGAGTTTGCAACACAGGTAGGCGATTTTGTCTCTGTCGAGTATGACGACGATAACCGCGTTGCAACCTATCTCTTCAATGCAGAGATAGCCGGTTACAAGGGATGGCGTTGGGGAATCACAGTTGCAAAGGTTGATGAAGATGCAACTCCAACAATCTGTGACGTAGTTGTACTTCCAGGTCCTGATTCACTTCTTGCACCTGATCACATTCCATATCGTGATCGCATCGTTCCTGAAGACATCACACCTGGTGTGATTGTCCCAAGCCTTCTCGATGACACTCGCCTTGTGCCAGGTGCATCAGCACTTCCTCAAGATGAAGATCTCGATGCAACACAGGTATTTGATCTCGGCTTGATGCGTCCACGCGTACTTTCAATCGAAGGGCGTGATCAGGCATCTAAGCGTTGGTATGCATCTGACCGCGGACCAACATCACCTCTCGCAGAGCAGGCGCCAAAGCCATGTCATTCATGTGGCTTCTTCGTTCCGCTCGCGGGCTCGCTACGCTCATCATTTGGCGTCTGTGCCAACGCAATCGCCCCTGATGACGCTCGCGTGGTCTCAGTCGATCATGGTTGCGGCGCGCATAGCGAAGCTACGCTCGCATAAACCGACTACCGAGCCCTTCCGAAATTAAGTTAAACTAGCCCCCTGCCCGCATCCCCGCGGCTACACGAGTACCGATTCATCCAAAGGAGTAATCACTATGCCTACAGGTCGCGTGAAATGGTTCTCCCTCGAAAAGGGTTTTGGCTTCATCGCATCCGATGAAGGCGAAGATGTTTACTTAGCTGCGACAGCTCTTCCTGCTGGCGTTCCAACAGTAAAGCCAGGCACAAAGCTTGAGTTCTCAGTTATCGATTCTCGTAAGGGTCCGCAGGCGATGTCAGTACATATCGTTGATGCACCTGTCTCACTCGCAGAGAGCTCACGTATCGGCAATGACGATCTTGCTGCGATGATCGAAGACACAATCAAGATTCTCGACAAGGTTGGCAATGGTCTTCGCCATGGTCGCCATCCATCAGGATCAGAGGCTGAGCGCCTCGGTCGTGTTCTTCGCGGTATCGCTTCTCAGCTCGAGGCGTAATCGCTCTCTAATTAAATAGCGCTCTTACGATTTCGTCGTATTGAGTAGCGAATTCCTGTCATACCCAAAGCAGCACCAACAACGCATGTCCAGATAACTTTTGCATCACTACCGATTGCGAGAGCAATGACACCTGCTGTCACCCAGCAGATAGTGCCGATAGAGACTAGAGTGACAACTGAAGCAATAGTTGAATTCGATTTAAGTCCCATGGAAGAAGAGTAATGCGTAGAGGTGTAGATAAGTCAGGAAATTGGCGTTCATTTCGCCATCGCAATTTCCGAATCCTCTTTCCTGCCAATGCGCTCTCCAATATCGGCACCTGGGCACAACGTATCGCTCAAGATTGGTTAGTACTAGAGCTCACCAATAACAACGGAGGCGCCCTCGGTCTCGTCACCGCAGTGCAATTTGCACCAGTACTTCTCTTTAGTCTTCACGGTGGTGCACTGGCAGATCGGGTCAATAAGCGAAAGCTTCTTATCGCCACCAATCTCGTTGCAGGAATTTCATCGCTCATCTTGGGCGTCCTTGTGATGAGTGATCTCATTCAGTTATGGCATGTCTTTGCATGTGCTGCGCTCTTGGGTGTCTCTACAGCCCTTGATGCACCAATTCGCCAAGCTTTCACAGCAGAGATTGTTGGCCACTCTGATGTTGCTAATGCTGTAAGCCTCAACTCAGCTAATTTCAATGCCGGTCGCCTCGTGGGTCCAGCTCTCTCAGGCCTCTTAATCGCTCGATTTGGAACTGGCCCATCATTTATCCTCAATGCAACTACGTACATCTTTGTCATCGCAGCCCTCATTGCGATGCGCGAGAAGGATTTCTTTATCCATACCAAGGAAGAGACACAGGGCACCGTGCGAGAAGGTATTCGCTATGCACTTGCCCGCCCTGATCTCTATGTCGTAATGCTCCTCGTCTTCTTTGCCGCAACTTTCGGCCTTAACTTCCAAATCTTTAACGCGCTGATGGCGACGAAAGAGTTCGGTAAAGGTCCGGCTTCTTATGGACTTCTCGGAACTTATATTGCAATTGGATCACTTACCGGTGCTCTCCTTAGTGCTCGTCTTGAGAGATTCCGTAACACGCTCTTTATCGTCAAACTTGGCGTGCTCTTCTCTATCGGAGTACTAGTTCTTTCTATTGCGCCTAGCTACACCCTTTACTCACTTTGGCTTCCATTCTGTGGAATTACAGCTCTCACAATGTTGATCTCTGCCAATTCATATGTGCAGACACATTCCGACCCTGCTGTTCGCGGTCGAGTGATGGGTATCTATCTATTGATCTTCTTAGGCGGAACACCTTTTGGCTCACTTCTTATCGGTTATCTGACTGAAGCAATCGGAGTACGCGAAACAGTCGCATTCTGCGGGGGAGTTTCACTTATTGCCGCACTTCTTATCTGGGCAATCTTTAAAGATAAGGTTCAAGAGCCAGAAGACTTGAGGGTCTCAAGAATCCTAAGTTAAATCTCGAAGCGATCGAGCTCTTCCTGAGGCACATGTGAAGGAATAAACTTCACGATTAGTGATGCCACAAGAATGAGTACCGGAACCATCAAGTAAGCACGAGAAATTCCGTACTGATCACCGAGAACTCCAAGCAAGAATGGTGCTCCAGCAATTGCGATACCGGCTGCTAGTGAGCTGCGGCCAATTGCGAGATCTGGACGACCCTCGCTGCGATTGATAAGGCGTAGTGAAGTGAGGGCAAATTGCATTGAGATGCCGAGTCCGCTCAAGAGAAGGGCGATCATGCTGATAACGAGCTGATGAGAGAACCAGAGGATAAAGAATCCGATTGCTTGAATACCAAGAACGGTTTGTAGTTGAGTATCCGCAGAGAGCTTATGCATCACGCGACCACCGAAGAAGCGGCCAACAGCCATACCAACGCCGAGGGCGATAATTGCAATCGTTGAGATGGCAGCAGATGCATCGGTGCGATCTTTAACGAGCGCTGCAGCCCAGAAGGCAGTTGCAAACTCGGTACCAATTGTTGCAATAAAACCTGCCCATGTAATCCAGAAGGCGAGAGAGAGCTTGCCGCCTTGTGGACCTTCATCTGAAGGAATATGTGGCTCGACAGTGCGCTCACGACGGAAGAAGTAGAGGTAGAGAGCGAGCGGAAGAATGACGACAAGTCCCAAACGCCAATAGTCAGGAGCGGTCTGTGCGATTGTTCCAATCGTTGCAGTACCAAATACATAACCAGCAGATGAGACTCCATTTGCCTGTCCTACTGCAATGGGTGCGAGCTCTCCATAATGGCCATTGAGTGAAACGACAAATGAGTTGATGACAGTTGATGTTCCAAATGCTGTAATAAATGCTGCGAGGATTGTGAGTTGAATCGGCTGAACAAGAGCAAGTGCGAGAAGGCCGAACGAGAAGATGATGAGACCAATCCAACCGGTGCGTGCTTTACCAAAACGGTGTGTGAAGTGCGGAATAGATAGTCCACTACAGATAGATGCGATACCCATCGCCGTGCCATGAAGTCCTGCAATTGCAAGGGTTGTGCCCTGGTCTGCACGGAGAAGTGGCTGGGCAGGACCAAAGCCACCGAGGAAGAAGTTAACGACAAAGGTCTGTAATGCGATCGTCCAGAAGAAGCGATCGCGTTTGATCGTAGCTGCCATTATGAAAGCTGTGAGACGACGTAATCGATTGATGCTGTGAGGGCGTCAATATCTGAAGGATCGATAGCTGGGAACATAGCGATACGAAGCTGGTTCTTGCCGAGCTTGCGATATGGCTCTGTATCTACGATGCCATTGGCGCGAAGCGCTGCTGCAACCTTTGTCGCATCGATTGCATCATCAAAGTTGATGGTGCCGATGACATTAGATCGCTGCGCAGCATCTGTAACAAATGGAGTTGTGTAGCTGGTCTTTTCGGCCCAACCATAGAGGCGCTGTGCTGAATCTGCTGTGCGATCTGTTGTGAACTTAAGTCCGCCATTCTCATTCATCCACTTAATCTGATCTGCAAGGAGCATCAAAGTAATCAATGCAGGAGTGTTATAGGTCTGATCAAGACGTGAATTCTCAATTGCAGTACCGAGATCGAAGAACGCTGGAATCCAACGGCCAGAAGCTTTGATCTTCTCTGCGCGCTCGATAGCGGCAGGGCTCATGAGTGAGAGCCAGAGACCTCCATCTGAAGCAAATGACTTCTGTGGTGCAAAGTAATAAGCATCGAACTCTGATGCATCGACATGCAATCCGCCTGCAGCTGATGTTGCATCAACGAGGACAAGTGCACCATCGGTGCCTGCTGGGCGCTTAATTGGCATCGCAACACCAGTGGAGGTCTCATTGTGTGTAAGAGCGTAGACATCGATGCCATCTTCCTTCACAGGAAGTGGGTGGGTGCCAGGCTCTGACTTGATGACTGAAGGCTCGCCAAGGAATGGGGCCTCCTTCGATGCTGCAGCAAACTTTGAAGAGAACTCTCCGAAAACGAGGTGCTGTGAGCGGTTCTCAATCAGTCCGAATGTTGCGATATCCCAGAATGCAGTTGATCCGCCGTTACCGAGGACTACTTCATATCCTTCTGGAAGATTGAAGAGAGATGTAAGACCTTCGCGAACGCTCTTGACGACATTCTTTACTGGTTTCTGACGATGAGAAGTACCAATGACAGAGTTTCCGGATGCGATCAGCGATTGAAGCGCTTCAGGGCGAACCTTTGAAGGTCCTGCACCAAAACGTCCATCACGTGGCTTGATATCTGCTGGAATTACAATCTCTGCGCTCATGACGGTAATTCTATGGGTAGTACCTATTTATCTCCCAATGTGAATCTGTGTTCTGGCGCTCAAAGCGGATTCTGTCGTGCAGGCGCGAGTAACGGCCCTGCCAGAATTCAATACTTAACGGTAGAACTCGGAATCCACCCCAATGTGGTGGGCAAGGAACTTCGCTTCCCTCGGGCCATTTCTGCGAAGCTCCTGCATAACGTTGTTCTAATTCCTCACGAGAAGTGAGTGGTGATGATTGAGCGCTCGCCCATGCTCCGATCTGCGATGACCAAGGACGAGATGCAAAATACTTTTCAGATTCTTCACGTGAGACCTTTGATGCAACTCCGCTCACAATCACTTGCCGCTCCATCGCATACCAAGGAAAGAGAAGTGTTACCTGCTCATGAAGATCAATCGCTTGCGCTTTGCGAGAGTTGTAATTGGTAAAGAATGTAAATCCACCTTGAGAAATATCTTTCAGCAAGACAGAACGTGATGAGATTGCGTCAGAGCCATCGTTACTTGTTCCTACCGTTGAGAGAACCATCGCATTTGCCTCAACGATAAATGGATTCGCCGCAGCTGCGTGCAACCAGAGAGTGAATGCATCGAAGGGGTTCTCGCCGAGATCGCCGATACCGGCCTCACCATAAGACCGGCGCATGGCAGAGACCTCTAATCTGGTTTCGGCCTCTCGCCGTGAGAAATCTGACCCCTCTGCGCTCATGGGTGTATCGAACCTCACTTTCGCTATGAGTGCATCTCCCCGCCCCGTGGTCGACTAGACCCCTCGGACGGGTGCAGAATTACCCTAGATTTTCCAAGCATGGAGAAACCAAGGAGAACACCGTGTCAGATGATTTCAAGCCAGGTCTAGAAGGCGTCATTGCATTCGAATCAGAGATCGCAGAACCAGATAAAGAAGGTAGCGCTCTCCGTTACCGCGGCGTTGATATCGAAGATCTCGTAGGTCGCGTCTCTTTTGGAAATGTATGGGGACTTCTCGTCGATGATGAGTTCAACCCTGGCCTTCCCAATGCAGAGCAGTTCCCACTTCCAGTGCACTCAGGCGATGTCCGTGTCGATGTGCAATCTGCGATTGCAATGCTTGCACCAGCGTGGGGCTTTAAGCCACTTCTCGATATTGATGACAAAGAGGCGCGCGACAATCTTGCTCGTACCTCAGTCATGGTTCTCTCATACCTTGCACAGGCAGCTCGTGGAGTAATTGCTCCAGCAGTTCCTGAGTCAGAAATTGATAAGGCACATACAGTTGTTGAGCGCATGATGATTCGCTGGCGCGGAGAGCCTGATCCACTTCACGTTCGTGCAATCGATGCATACTTTGTATCAGCTGCAGAGCATGGAATGAATGCATCTACATTTACATCACGTGTTATTGCATCAACAGGTGCAGATGTTGCAGCAGCACTCTCAGGAGCAATCGGTGCAATGTCTGGCCCACTTCACGGTGGTGCACCATCACGCGTTCTCCACATGATTGAAGAAGTTGAGAAGACTGGTAATGCGGAGGCATACGTCAAGGGACTTCTAGACCGCAAGGAGCGCTTGATGGGATTCGGTCACCGCGTCTATCGCGCAGAAGATCCACGCGCTCGCAC
>JBFYJI010000012.1:0-27879 GCA_041311505.1 Candidatus Nanopelagicales bacterium
GCTTGATGGGATTCGGTCACCGCGTCTATCGCGCAGAAGATCCACGCGCTCGCACACTACGTCGCACAGCTAAAGAACTTAATGCACCTCGTTATGCAGTTGCAGAGGCTCTCGAGAAAGCAGCTCTTAAGGAGCTCCGTGAGCGCCAACCAGATCGCGTTCTTGAGACAAACGTTGAGTTCTGGGCAGCGATCATCTTGGACTTTGCAGAAGTTCCAGCGCCACTCTTTACCTCGATGTTTACAGCAGCTCGTACTGCTGGTTGGTCTGCACATATCCTCGAGCAGAAGCGCACCGGTCGTTTGATCCGTCCATCTGCTCGCTACGTCGGTAAGGGCCCTCGTAAGCCAGAGGAAGTTGCCGGTTGGGATGCAACAGTGGAGCAGCTCCACAAATAGTTATAACGATTAGATAAAGGGGGCCTTTTTAGGCCCCCTTTACTACTTTCTGACCGCGCCAGAGTTGCCCTATAAGTAGGCATAGTGTGGAATTGGCCTACTCGGCAACGCCCACCGTGGGTGCAATGCCCGAAATTCCATGGAGGAATATATGAAGAAGCGTCTCGGCGTAGTTGGTCTCGCGACCGCTGCAGCTCTCGCTGTGTCTGGTCTCGTAATGCCAGCTGCATCAGCAGCAACCGCATCTCGTACAGTCACAATCTTGTCTGGTGCAAAGTCAGCAGATCAGGATAAGCAGAACCCAATCATCGCAGCATGGGCAAAGACCCAGGGCATCACAGTAAACGTTGTTTACAAGGATGGACCAACAGCTCGTGATGAGTTTATTAAGTCAGTTCCAACAGGCAAGGGTCCAGACCTTCTCGTTGGTGCACACGACTGGACAGGACCACTTGTTGGTTCAGGAACAGTTGTTCCAGTAGTTCTTGGTTCAACAGGTTCACAGTTCTCTGCAGCAACAAAGTCAGGCTTTACATTTGAAGGCAAGCTCTACGGTGTACCTATCTACACAGAGAACATTGCTCTCATCTGGAACAAGCGCGATGGCGTTGATCCAACAGGAAAGTCATTCCTTGACCTTGTTAACTCAACAAGCGGATTGACAATCACACGCGATCTCACAAACGGAGATCCATACCACTATTCATCAATCGCATCATCATTCGGTCTTACTTTCTACACACGTGATAAGAGCGGTTGGACAAAGACACTCGGTTACGGCAAGACAGGTGCAGATGCTTACGCAGACTTCCTCGTGAAGTACGGTAAGAAGATCAACCGTCCAGCTGACGGATGGGACTCAACAGCATGTGCACTCCAGAAGGGTTCATATGTAATCTCAGGTCCATGGATGTACAACCACGGTCAGGACACAATCTCAGGTTGCTCTGCAAAGGCACTTAAGAAGTCTGAAATCGGCGTAGCAAACATCCCATCAGCTGGTGGCAAGACTGTTCACCAGTTCTCAGGTGTTTACGGATACTGGATGTCATCAAAGGTTGCTTCACAGCCAAACTCAGTTGCAGTAGGTCGCGTTCTTCGCTACATCGCTTCAGCAGAGTTCCAGACAGCTATGTACAACGCACAGGGTTCAATCCCAGCTAACGCAGCTGCTCTTGCAAAGGTTTCAGATGCTGGTCTTAAGGCATTTGGACAGGCAGGAACAAACGCTTACCCAATGCCATCATTCGTCTTCCAGGATGCAATGTGGCTCAAGGTTGGTGCTGCTGAGTCAGCAATCATCGAAGGCAAGTACACAGGCGATGCAGGTGACTTCCTTCGTAAGGCGATCGCTTCAGCTCAGGCTGTAATCGACGCTAGCAAGTAATTAAGTAAGAACCAGAGAGGGTTCAGGGGTCGATAAGACCTTTGAACCCTCTTTGTTCTCTTCTGCCAGATAAGTAGAATCACCCCATAGTTCTCAAGAATCAGCGCCACAGTAGAGCCACAGTAGAGAAGGAATCAGATGTCACACGATCACCTCGTCAGTAAGCGCGAACAGAAGGCGCGACGAAAGGTTCTCTACTCAGGAGGCACACCTAGTCTGCGCGGCACTCTGATCAAGATCGCAATCCTTGGACTTGTTGATGCAGGTGCCGTCTTCCTCTTTATGCTCTTGGTTTCAAAGCATGCATGGAATATGGTCGCTGTAATCACCGTAATTACTCTTGCAATTAACTTTATCTATCTTCGCCGAGGTGGATTGCCGCCAAAGTACCTTGCACCTGGCGTCATCCTCCTCTTGATCTTTCAGGTATATGTTGTTGGCTTCAGCGGCTATATCTCCACAACAAATTACGGTTCACTCCACAACGGCAGCTACGACTCTGCTCTTAACGCAATTCTGCAATCTGCCTATGCGCCTGTAGATGGCTCAACAGAGTATGAGGTTCGCGTTGCTGAGGCAGATGACAAATCGATTCTACTTATCGCCACCGATTTCAATGCGCAGAAAACTTTTGTAGGTGGAGCAGATTATTCAAGACATCCATTTCGCGAGGTAACAGCAGCGGATGGACTTACGCTCGATGAGTTTGGTGTCGTTGCCTCTCTCAACGGCGCTCGAATTCTCACTGATGAAGAGATCACCAATCGTTCCGCTGAGATCACCTCAACTATGGTGCCCCTTGGCCCAGATGTAGCTAAAGATGGCTTCATTAAAACCCCTGACGCTTTTATGGCGCAGACATACACATATCAATACATTTACGATGCTGCGACTAAGACAATTAAGCGCACATCCGATGGCACCGTCTTTATCGCCGATGAGAGCGTGGGATTCTTTAAGAATAAAGAGTCCGGCGAACTTCTCTCAGAGGTGGGTTGGAAGGTCAACGTTGGATTCCATAACTTCACACGTATTTTTAGCGATAAAGAGCTCCGCGGTCCACTTACCGGAATTTTGATCTGGACATTTGCATTCGCAATTTTGACAGTGCTCTCAACATTTATCGTTGGTCTTGCACTCGCTCTCTTGCTCAATGATCAGCGAGTTAAGGGAATCAAGATCTATCGCGCGCTCTTGATCTTGCCATATGCCTTCCCTGCATTCCTCTCTGCATATGTCTGGAAGGGAATGTTTGCAACGGATAATGGTTTCATCAACCGATCAATCCTCAACCTTCCAGATGGCAAGGGTGTTCATTGGTTGACTGAGACAGGTCCTGCACGTATTGCGGTGCTTTTGGTCAATCTCTGGCTCGGCTTCCCATATATGTTCTTGATCGCAACAGGTGCACTTCAGGCGATCCCATCTGATCTCTCAGAGGCTGCCGGACTTGATGGTGCTGGTCCTTGGAAGATCTTCCGACTCATCAAGCTGCCACTTCTTCTCGTCTCTCTGGCGCCACTCTTGATTGCATCTTTTGCATTTAACTTCAATAACTTCACCATCATCTACCTTGTCACTGGCGGTGGTCCAATCATTGATCCAACCTTGAAGATCACAGCAGGTGGTACAGATATCTTGATCACCTTCGTCTATCGAATCGCATTCGGTGGTGCAGGTGGAGCGGATTACGGACTTGCATCTGCCTTCTCGATCTTAATCTTCGCAATTATTGGTTCAATCTCGTTCTTCTCATTCCGACGCACACGTGCACTTGAAGAGGTGACTGCATAATGACTACAGCTGCTATCAATAAGAGCGATTATCAGAAGAAGAAGAGCTTTGGCCGTTGGGCAAAGCAGGTCGGATGGCGCCACCTCGTGGCATGCCTCGTCATTGTCTATGCGATCTTCCCTATCCTCTATATATTGTCGACTTCGCTGACAGATATGGGCGGTATTGAGAATAAGACTCTCTTCGGCCAGTTCTATCTCGGCAATTACAAAGATCTTCTGACGTCAACAACGATTCCTTATCGCACATGGCTCTGGAATACATTCTTTATCGCTTCAGTTACGTCAATTATCAGCGTATTTATCAGCGCATCTGCTGCCTTTGCATTCTCGCGCCTGCGCTTTAAGGGACGTCGTCCAGGTCTGCTTGCGTTGATACTTGTTCAGATGTTCCCATCAATCCTTGGCCTCGTAGCTGTCTACGGAATCCTTAACTCTCTCACCGATTACATTCCAGCAATCGGCCTCGGTACTAAGTGGGGGTTGATCTTGGTCTATCTCGGTGGATCACTCGGTGCAGGTACTTATCTGATGTATGGCTTCTTCAATACAGTTCCTAAAGAGCTTGATGAGGCAGCAAAGATCGATGGAGCGACACATACACAGATCTACTTCCAGATCATCCTTCGTCTCGTTGCTCCGATTCTCGCTGTGATGGCGCTGCTCTCCTTTATCGGAACTTCGAGCGATTACGTACTTGCATCTATCGTCTTCAATAAGGCTGATCAATACACAGTTGCAGTGGGACTTGGTACTTTGATTGCAGACCCATTCTCAAAGAATTGGGCGCTCTTCTCGGCAGGTGCGATTATCGCTGCAACACCTATCGTGATTCTCTTTATCGGACTACAGAAGTACATCGTCTCCGGCCTCACCGGTGGCGCTGTTAAGGGATAACTATGCAACTTGCTCGCCCACATCACGATGGAAGCGAACTATACGTCTCGAACTCGGCTCCAAAGATTGGCGAGAAGGTCACCTTTCGTGTGCGAGTTCCGAAGAGTTACTCATTTGAACAGGCATTTATCCGCTTCTATCACGATGGCGAGCCTAGAACAGCTACTTTAAAGCTCGAGAAGAACCTAGGCCATGAGTCATGGTGGGGCGTCAAAGTTGAGATTCTCAATCCATCGACTGCATACCGCTTTATCTTTGTAGGACCAGAGCAGTATCAATCGCTCAATGCATATGGACTCTTTGATCACGATGTTCATAGCAATAACGATTTCATTATCGTCGCAACAAAGGCATATCCAGCATGGATTCGCTCATCGGTCTTCTATCAAATCTTCCCAGATCGCTTTGCAAAATCTGGCGCCAACAATCCCATTCCTGATTGGGCAGATCCTCGTGAGTGGAACGAACTTCCTACAGGTCGCGGTAAGACAACTGGAGTCGAGCTCTATGGTGGAGATCTCCAAGGAGTAGAAGAGCACCTCGATCACATTAACAATCTCGGTATCAATGGAATCTACTTCACTCCATTCTTTCCAGCTCTCTCAAACCATCGCTATGACGCGTCAAGTTTCCGCACCGTAGATCCAATCCTTGGTGGAGATAAAGCTCTCTTCTCGTTGGTGAAGAAGTCAAAGAAGCTCGGCATCCGAGTGATGGCAGACCTCACCTCAAATCACTGCGGCGCAGGACATCCTTGGCTTGCAAAAGCGCAGAAGGATAAGAAATCCAAAGAGCGTTCATATTTCTTCTGGGATAAATCTGTAAAGCATGGATATGTCGGATGGTGGGGTCTTGCATCACTACCCAAGCTCAACTTTGCATCGAAGGCGCTTCGTAACGAGATGTATGAGGGCAAGAACTCGATTGTGAAGCAGTGGCTAACACCCAAGTATGGAATGTCAGGCTGGCGCATCGATGTCGGCAATATGACTGGACGTCAGGGTGCTGAAGATTTTCACGATGAGGTAATGCAGGGAATCCGCAGGAGTATGGATGAGACCAACCCCGATGCATGGCTCGTAGCAGAAAATGGTGACTTCGTCGCCAAGGATCTCGATGGCTTTGGCTGGCATGGAGCGATGAATTATCAAGGTTTTATGCGCCCTTTCTGGAACTGGATGAACCGCAACTCAGAGATCACAGGTGGTTTCCAAGGTCTTCCATTTGCCATGCCTCGCATTACCGGTAAGCAGTTGGTTGCGAGCATGAATGAATTCAGTGCAACTATTCCGTGGAGATCTCTCGTCGCGAGTATGACCTTCCTCGATACCCACGATACAGCTCGATTTAGATCAGTCGTGATGGGCGATAAGGATGCGCACATCTCTGCCATCGCTACCTCCCTTGCATATCCAGGAGTTCCATCAATCTTTGCCGGTGATGAAATTGGTCTTGAAGGGCTATGGGGTGAGGATGCTCGCCGCACGATTAATTGGGATAACCAAGATAATTGGGATCAGATCTTCCTTCGCGAAGTTCGTGATCTCATCAGGATTCGTCGATCACATGATGCATTTATCAATGGAGGACTTCGCTGGGTTGCCGTCGAAGATGAATACATCGTCTTCTTGCGTGAATCAAAGAGAGAACAGATTCTCTTCTTTGTCTCTCGAGGTGCCGTCAATGCAAAGATTGATCTCAAGCCATTCGGCTTAGAAATAGCAGAGTCACTTGCAGGCGAAGTCGCTAAAGGCTCAAGCTTTACAATCAAATCTAAGAGTTCAACCTACGGAATCTGGAGAGTTCAGTGAAGAAGAAAGTCATTGCCTTCATCGCAGCGACAACAATTGCGCTGCCGATGGTGGCATCATCTGCAGCTGAAAATCTCGCACTTCTTGCAAAGCCAGTGGCGCGCGGACCTCTCGCTGCCGAATCAATCTACTTTATTATGACTGATCGCTTCGCAAATGGGGATACAACAAACGATCAGGCAGGTCTTACTGGTAGCCGTACACAGACTGGTTTTGATCCATCAGATAAGGCCTACTTCCATGGCGGAGATATCAAGGGCCTTACTGCCCATCTTGAATACATCAAGAGCTTAGGTTTCACATCTATCTGGATCACGCCCCCAGTGAAAAACCAGTATGTACAGGGCTCTTCAGCTGCCTATCACGGTTATTGGGGCGTTGATTTCTCGACGATTGACCCACACTTAGGTACAGAAGCAGACTTTAAGAATTTTGTTTCTGCAGCTCATGCCCTAGGTATTAAGGTCATCGTAGATATCGTCGTCAATCACACAGGCGATGTCATCAAGTACACAGTGGGCAAGTATGGATATCGCAATCAAGCCGAATATCCATATAAGACATGTGCGGGCAAAGCCTTCGATGTAAATCTAGTGGCAGGCAAGAGCACTTTTCCTAAGCTCTGTGCAACAAAGTCTTTCGCATACATTCCAACAGTTGATAAGTGGAATACCAATATTAAGAAGCCAGCTTTTCTTAACGATCTGACTAACTACCACAACCGTGGAGACTCAACCTGGGTCGGTACTTCAATTTACGATGGCGACTTCTTCGGTCTCGATGATCTCTTTACCGAAAAACCTGCGGTTGTCGCTGGATGGACAGCAAATTGGTCTTCTTGGATTACACGATTTAATATTGATGGCTATCGCGTAGATACTGCTAAGCACGTCAATCCCGAATTCTGGCAAGCGTTCTTGCCGAAGATTTACGCAACAGCAAAGGCCGCAGGCAAGAAAGAGTTTCCTGTCTTTGGCGAGGTTGCAGATTCAGATCCTCGCACACTCTCAATCTTTGTGAAGGAACAGTACTTCAATACAGTTCTTGACTTCGGATTCCAGTCGACGGTTGCCCGTTTTGTGTCTACAGGCAGTGGTCTCGATGGCATGGTCAACCTCTTTAATGCCGATGATATGTATACAAGTTCAACCACGAGCGCATACTCGCTTGCAACATTCTTGGGCAATCACGATATGGGTCGTATCGGTCACTTCATTTCAAATAACAGTAGCGATAATCAAGAGACTCTTGCGCGAAGCGAGCTGGGAAATGCTCTTCTCATGACACTTCGCGGTGGGCCAATCCTCTACTACGGTGACGAGGTTGGAATGACAGGTATTGGAGGCGACCAGGACTCTCGCCAAGATATGTTCCCTACACTGGTTTCAGCGTGGCAGAGCGAGGTTCGTCTTGGTGGATCTCCGATTGGGACAGCAAGTGCATTTGATGTGAAGAATCCCCTCAAGGATCAACTCGCAGCTCTGAATGCACTACGAAAGAGTGAGCCTGCGCTCTCTCAGGGTGGCCAGCAGATCCGTTATGCGCGAGAAGGACTCTTCGCCTTTTCACGCTTCCTTAATGGCCAGGAGATTCTTGTACTCGCCAACGGCGCAAATGATTTAGTACAGGCAGAAATTCCTGTATCAACTGCTGGCGCACAGTGGAAGACACTGCTTGGAAAGGCAGATGTAACTTCTTCTAGCAATTCTGTTAGCGTGACTGTGCCAGCACTTGGCTACGTGATCCTCAAAGCAGATCGAAGCTATCAGCCACAGAGCGCAATTAAAGTGACACTTGAAGAGCCTGAGAATGGATACGTCACCAATGGATGGACTCTTCTCACAGCAAACGTCCCAGGTGATGACTTTGTTGAAGTTACCTTTGCTGCCCGCAATCCAGGTAAGTCATGGGTAACAATCGGTACTGCAGATCGTCGTACTTACGATCCTGCTCGCAACTATCGTGTCTATATGTATGACAAGCTATTTAAGTCAGGAAGCACTGTAGAGATCATTGCAATTGCCAAGAACAGCAAGGGCGAAACCGCTATCTCTAAGAGTCAGAGCTGGAAGATTTCGTAAACGTGTTGGACAAGAAGCGAAAGATCATCTGGTTCCGCCGCGATCTTCGCATTGGTGATCATCCAGCGCTCAATGCTGCCCTAGAGGGTAGTGACGAGATTGTTCCTGTCTTTATTCTCGATCCAGCTCTGATTAACCAGAGTGGCAGTAAGAGACTTGCTTATCTTGGTCAGTCACTGCGAGCACTCGATCAATCACTTAATGGTCGCCTCCATGTGATGGTGGGAGATGTCGTTGACGTTCTGAAGGAACTTCAAGAGAGATATGGTGCCGATGAGGTCCATATCTCCAGGGAGTTTGAGCCCTATGGTGCTGCCCGAGATGCACGTGTAAGAGCAGCTGGAATCAACCTTATTGAGACCGGTTCACCTTATGCAGTTGCTCCTGGTCGAGTCATTAAGGCTAGCGATGGCACCCCCTACAAGGTCTACACGCCCTTCTTCAAGAATTGGTATCTCCACGGTTGGCGCAAACCTGCACCAACTCCTTCATCTATTCCTGCGGTTACTCCTTCTCAAAGTGATCGCAATTTTCCTGAGTGGCCCCTTCCAGAAGGTGCAGTGATTACTCCTGCAGGGGAAAAAGCAGCTCTTGAACGCTTTGCACACTTTAAGAAGAACTATCTCGATACATATGACGAGAACCGGAACATTCCGGGAATGGATGGCACATCAAAGATGTCAGCTCATCTGAAATTTGGTGAGATCCATCCACGCACTCTCTTAGCCGGACTTGGAAGTAGCAAGGCACACGAGACCTTTATGAAAGAGATTGCTTGGCGTGAATTCTATGCCGATGTCCTCTTTCACAATCCTCACACAGAATCTGATTACTACTCTGAAAAGTTTAAGGCGATGCGCTATGACGAGCCAGGTGAACAGTTGAAGGCATGGCAAGAGGGTAAGACAGGTTTTCCATTTGTGGATGCCGCGATGCGACAGCTCTTACAAGAAGGGTGGATGCATAATCGCACCCGAATGGTCGTTGCATCATTCTTAGTAAAGGATCTCCATCTTGAGTGGCAACACGGTGCAGATTTCTTTAAAGAACACCTTGTCGATTTTGATGTTGCATCCAATGCACATGGATGGCAGTGGACAGCTGGTACCGGAACCGATGCTTCACCGTATTACCGTGTCTTCAATCCAATTGAACAAGGCAAGAAGTTTGATCCAGATGGTACTTATATCCGTAGATATGTACCGGAGTTATCTCATCTCAGCGGTAGCGATATCCATGAGCCATGGCTCTTCCTTGATGGATATAGTAAAGGTTATGTTGAGCGTATTGTTGATCATGCAGTAGAGCGAATCGAATCTCTCGAGCGCCTCAAAGAGATTAAGAGTGAACTACCCCCATACCCGAACTCTTAGCTCTATACATAGCGTTATCCGCTCGCTTTAAGAGATCGCCACTGCCATCGATTGGTGCAATCCCAATACTGATTCCCACCTCAATTCGTTGCCCTTCAATTGAAAATGGATAGCTCAACGATGCATGGAGAGCATGGGCAGTCTCCATAACCTCTTCACGACTACCCGTAAGGAGCGCACCAAATTCATCACCTCCTAAGCGAGCTAAGAGTGAATCCCGCGGCATTACTCGAATCAATCTCTTAGATACGCTTTGAAGAACGAGATCTCCCATCTCATGGCCATATTTATCGTTGATGGGCTTAAATCCATTGAGATCGAGAAGAGCCAGTGCTGAATATCGATCTGAGTTATGTGCGATTTCGTGGAGGAGCAATCTTCTATTGGCTAATCCCGTGAGCTCATCGGTTCGCGCCAGTGATCTCTCATGACTCAATACTCTCGCCTCGCGGAGGGCAGTACTCATGCGGATAAAGGAGAGGAGTAGGTTTGCAAGAAGTATTCCGACTATATAGAGAGGAAAAGTACCCGGATAGAGCGCACTGATCGCTAAGAATATAGGGCTGATAAAGATTGAGAGCGCTAAGAGCGCTGGAGATAAAGGCTTCACAGCATTCTTCTCACCTTGCCGAAGATGTGTAGCGATGGCGATAAGAGAGATTGCTATCAGCCATCCGTCGTCTGCAATACCGCCGAATGTGTAGCGGTTGTTGAGTAAGAGCGAGAGATAGTAGAGATCGCTGAGTGTAAAGATTGCAATTCCTAGTCCGAGAAGGAGGCGTGCTCTCTCAAAGCCCCGCGTTAGAAGTTGAATCGTCACCACAACAAGGAGGGCTAGGTCACCTACTGGATAGAAGATGGTGAAGAAATCTTGCGAAGCAACAATCTGATTGTCCGGAAAAGCTAATACTGAAATAGAAGTTGCTGTGATTGAAGTCAGCCCCAGACCAAATATGAGTGCATCGAGAAGTTCGAGTGGATTGAGACGAGAGGGCAAGCTGGAGAAGCGGGGTATTGCAATAAGAATCAAGGGATAGAAGAGCGTGTATGAAACCTGCGTAATAAGGCTATATCTGCCGCTATTTTGAGTAACCGCATCAAGAGATGAGGCGAGGGAGCCGATTCCCCAGAAGAAGATTGCAAGGGCTATAGCCGAAGCAGCTATCCGGTCGAGAGCGATAGGAGCAGAGAGCATCAGCAAGAGAGCGATGACCCAGATCGAGTTGTAGAGAAGGAGATCGCGGAGGTACGAGGGTTGATCAAAGATCGCAAGTGATGCGAGATGGAGGGCGATGAGCAACCCCAGCAGATACTGCGTTAATCGCACCATTGGGCGATTGAATAAGTAAGGCCCTCACCTATTCAATAGGGAGAGCCTTACTGGTAAAGATTGAGCGAAGAGTTAGAAACCCTTTGCGCAGAGAAGAGTTGCAGAAGCTTTCGAATCAGTCACATTTGCATTGAGCTGATCTGGTGCACTTGCAAGGAGAGCCTTCTTTGAGATGAGGTCCTTTACCTGTGTATCAAGCTTTGCACGACTTGTTGTCAGAACCAAGATTGCATTGGCAAGCTTTGTAATCGCTGCAGCAAGTGTCTGCTTCTCAGCAGCATTGGTGGTGACATTGAGCGTCGCTCGAGATTTTGTAATCTGAGCCTTGGCGGCATCAAGTGCAGCGCTGGTCTTCGTTAAAGCATCTGTTGCTGTCGCTAACTGCGAATCGAGCTCAGCAGTCTGGGCGGCAACATTTGCAAGATCAGCCTTTGCCTTCACTGCTGAGTCATAGCTCTTGATGGCAGAGAGACATTCGACAGAGAGCCATGTGAGCTTTGAATTCTTGATCATAGTGTTCTTTGCACACTGGTATGAGTATCCGGAGACTTTGGTCTTTGCTCCAGCCTTTGAACATGCAACTCCATTGCTGATCTTTGTTGCTGCGCTAGCTGGAACTGCAGTCACTGCACCTGCCACCAAGACGGCAGCGAGGAGAGAGAGCGTGACCTTACGAAACATGATTAACCTCCGTTGATATGGCGCAATGGTATCTAGGCGGGGGTCATAATCGAGGGCTACAACCAGTGAAAAGCGTGTGAATTTACCGCTGCTTGGTCCGTAGGGACATGCCCATTTTGCGGACCTTTGGTCGAGGCGCAAGAGCGATGATCAGTCGGAGCACCTTGTATTGCCATCCAGGGATGCTGATCGCTTTACCCTTCTTGGCATCAGCCCAGGCCTTCTTAACTAAGAAGTCGCCGTCGAGCCACATAAAGCTAGGGATAGCGCCCATCTTCATCCCTGCACGTTGGTGGAACTCGGTGCGAGTAAAGCCTGGGTTGAGGGAGAGAACATTGACTTGAGTAGGAAGCATCTGGGTGTGGAGTGATTCAGACATCACAGTCAAATATGACTTAGCTGCGCTGTAGTGCCCACCTGCAATAAATGCTGCTGTCGAGGAAACATTGATCACAATACCTGAATTACGTTTTCTCATCTGGGGAAGCACTGCATGCATCAATCGCATAGGAGCGCGAACTAATACATCGAGGACTTGTTCTTCATCTTCGATCTTGCTGGCAAGAAATGACTGATTGAGTCCAAATCCTGCGTTATTTACAAGGACCTCGATCTCATTCTCCGCAATGTACATCTCTACCTTTTCGCAATCCCTTGCAAGGTCTGCTGCAAGGACAACAACTTCAACGCCATAAGCATTACGGAGGAAGTCGGCACGTTCGTTGAGCTTGGATTCATCACGAGAGTTGATGATGAGGTTAAAACCTTCTGATGCCAAGAGTCGTGCAAAGCAATCGCCGATACCGACAGATGCGCCAGTGATAAGTGCCCATTTCTTCATAGCGTTACTGTAACTCTCCATATGCACCTTGGGGAACAAAGGGATGGAGGGGCTTAATTCGCGCAATCCTCTCATACCCACTACCTTGCTCTGGTCGCTGGTCTATATCTCCCTTGTTGGGCCATAGAGAGAATGCACGCTCAGCTTGTGCAGTGATAGTGAGCGATGGATTGACACCTAGATTTGCAGTGATTGCAGAGCCATCAACGATGTGAAGCGATGGATAGTTCCAGACACGGTGATACGGATCAATCACTCCACTCTCAGCGCTTGCACCAATCACACAACCGCCTAGGAAGTGGGCGGTAAAAGGAGCACCGAGGGGCTCTCCAATGTTGCCTCCTGCAATGCCGTCGTACTTATCTGCAATTTTCCTTACGACCTCATTTGCTGCAGGGATGTAGGCAGCCTTCTCGCGACCTTCATCGCTCTTCGATGTAAGCCCCAATCTAAAAAACTTTCGTTTCGGAGAGACGGTGATTGAAGAGTTGATGTTCTGCATAACAAGTGCGATGACGGTTCTCTCAGACCACTGTCTTACATTCATAATGCGAAGAATGAGAGATGGTTTCTTCAAGAACTGCGTTATCCAATGCTTCCTACGTTCTTTTGTCGTATATCCGTCGGTAGTAATTGTCTGGAGTAGCCCCATCGAATTACTGCCCTTGCCATATCTCACTGGCTCAACATGGGTATTGGGATCTGGGTAGAACGATGAGGTAATAGCGGCGCCACGAGTGAAATCATGCGACGCATCTTTAAGAAGGGCACCGGTGAGTGCCTCACTATTTGTGCGCGATAACTTACCGAGCATCTCAGAGAGCTTCGGTAACTTTCCCTGAGCTTTCATTCGATGGAGGAGTTTCTGGCTGTTATATGCGCCTGCCGCAACAACAACTTGGTTGGCAAAGAAAGTATCGCTACGGCTACCGAATACATCATCTGTCTTCTTTGTCGTGATCTTCCAACGCCCATCTGTCATTTCTGTAATTGAAGTGGCTGTTGTAAGTGGAAAGACTCTGGCGCCTGCACTTTCAGCTAAACCTAAGTAATTCTTGGGGAGTGTGTTCTTAGCGTTGTGGCGGCAACCTGTCATGCATTCACCGCAGTTGATACAACCTTTGCGTACGGGACCAACGCCACCAAAGTATGGATCGGCAGATTCAACTCCTTCGCCCTTTCCAAAGTGAATTCCTAACGGAGCAAGTGTGAATGTATCTCCGACGCCCATCTCATCGGCAACTTCTTTCATCGCCTTATCACTTGGAGAAAAATATGGATTCTTCTCAACACCGAGCATTCTCTTTGCTTGTTCATACCAAGGCAGTAGCTCAGATTTCCAATCAGTAATATCTGACCATTGCTTGTCTTTGAAGTACTCATCACCTGGTTGGTAGAGAGTATTGGCGTAAACGAGAGAACCGCCACCAACTCCAGCACCACATAAAATCATCACATCAGGAAGCACGTGAATTCTCTGAATTCCGTAACACCCGAGCGCCGGCGCAAAGAGAAACTTACTGAAGCGCCACGATGTCTTTGGAAAATCCTTATCCTCAAAACGCTTTCCCGCTTCAAGGACTGCAACTGAATAACCCTTTTCACGTAATCGAAGCGCCGCAACCGATCCACCAAAACCTGAACCGATTACGACGACATCGAAATCGTGCTTCATTTAGAGAGCCAAACCTGCTGGATCTTCATCGCGAATATGCCAGCTACTGCCATATTCCTCGATCAAATCAAGGAACGGCTTTGGCTCTAGCCACTCTGGACCCACGACGCCTTCAGGCTTCCAAGCGCCTTCATGGATGAGCTGCATCGCAATCACTGGATTGATAGCGGTCTGCCACACAACAGCTTGGTCGCCATAGTTCTTCATCGACCACTCATTGTCAACAACGTTGTAGATGTAGCAGGCGTATGGCTTACCCTCCTTATTAAGGCCCTGGATATGAGCTCCAGCGCATGTCTTTCCACGCATCTGTGGGCCGATCTTTGCAGGGTCTGGCAAGAGTGAGGCGAGGAAATCGCGTGGTGCAATCTCCATGCCTCTGTAATTTACCTTCTCCTTATTTGCAAGACCGAGTGCACGAATTGTCTTGAGCTTTTCAATGAAATCGTTACCGAGTCCATACTTGAAAGTCACCTTCTTAGCTGAGACTTTCTTAGGAATCAATACGACTTCTTCATGTTCAACATCAACACATTCAACAGGACCGATTCCTTCTGGGAAATCAAATGTGACGGCGCCTGTAAAAGGCTCTGCAGTATGGAAGCCGCCGTTCTCCCAGATCAATGGTGGGTTGAGACACTCTTCAATAGTTGTCCAGATTGAAAACGATGGTGCAAATTCATAACCATCAACTGCGAGATTCGATCCATCAAGGATTGTGACAGCATCAATCTCACTGAAGAGATAATCCTGCGCATAGCGAGCGAAGACATCACTCATTCCGGGTTCGATACCCATTCCGACAAGTGCGTAATTGCCTTGTGATTTCCACTCTGCATCCTGCGCAAATTGATCATCACCCAAGATGACATGTGTTTTGTTATAGGGATCGGTCGGATGCGCGATAGAAAGTGACATCGCCATATCAATGTAATTAACGCCAGCCTTCTTTGCTGCGTTAAAGATATTCATGACAAATCGAGGATCAACTGCATTAACGACGACATCGGGAGAGACTTCTCGAATTAAAGCCTCAAGCGCGACCAGATCGCCGGCATCCACCCCCATTGCAGTAAAACGTGGGTCTTGGATCTTTGAAGTGACAGTCTCTGCGCGAGCACGGTCGTAATCAGCCACCACTAATTGAGTGATAAATGGCTTACGAGATGCGATATTTGCGATTGCACTGCCAACTCCGCCTGCGCCGATAACGAGCGCTCTCATGGGAATGGCCTTTCGTTCGATTAAGTGTGAATTCGGATTGAATTCAAGGGAAGGCTAGCCTTACCGCTAACCTTTGCCAAGCACATTTAGCGCCTCAAAGGGGCAATATCGGTGCGTAGGTCCTAGTAGCTCAGTGGATAGAGCAACCGCCTCCTAAGCGGTAGGTCGCAGGTTCAACTCCCGCCTAGGACACTTATCGAAGGCCGGTTCGCCTTCCGATAAGGAAAGTTACTGGTGAAGATGGCGAGGTGCTTGCGCCGTTATCTGGAACTACCTTCGCATATATCGCAATCACGCCTTTAACGTTCGGTTTCCAGTTGCAGGTGATTGTCATCGTTGAAGTGTAAATCTTTATGCAACCGGGAATTGTCTTACCTAAAGCATAGAAAGTGACTTTTCCTCCAGAGGCGCTAAGAGTTGCCTGAATAGGAAAGAGTGTCGCGTAGGTTCCTGTAGATGCTCCAGAGATTGAAGATACAGTCACAGTAACAGGATCTAGTTGCAGAGTGATAGTGAGATAACCTGAGGCAAGAGTCGCAGAACCATAAGTTCCGTTATATGCATTTAGGTTTGTGATTCCAGTCGAACTTCCTGCATAGGAACCGTTGGAAGTTGCAATATTTGTCGCACCTGCTGCAATAAAAGATCCACCTCCACCGCCGTTACTTACAGCTGTTTGGTTTCCGCCTGCGCCACCGGAATATCCACCACCACCTGCGCCACCTCCGGTACAGCCATGAGTTCCTCCTCCACCGCCAAATCCACCAAATGCAGTGGTGTTAGTTCCTCCACCTTGTCCACCGTTGGTGAAAGATTTTCCTGCGGTCGCTCCTCCGGATGCATTTGTGCCGTTACCTGTTAACCCACCGCCACCAGAGGACCAATAATCTGCACCGCCTCCATTTCCACCTGTTCCGCCTGAAGCAGATCCGTGGGAAGGAGCTGAACCAGAAGTAGTTGTCTGCCCATTCGCCCTTGTCGCACTCGATACGCCATCTAAATAACTTCCCGCACCGCCTCCAGCAACAATGATCGGAGTATTCGAATTATCCGTGAAAAATGTGCCGCCGCCGCCGCCGCCACTTCCGCATCCGCCGTTGAGTCCATATTGCCCAACCATAATTTTGTAAGTGCTGCCTTGTGTTAACGAGACAGTGGCACGAATGATTGCCCCTAAGCCTTCGGTTTTTGCATTTCCGTTGCCCGTGGCTCCAGCAGCGGTAATTTGATACAAACCGGTACTTGGTGCAGTCCAGAGTTGAATACCTGAAGAATTTGAAAGATAAGAGGTATTGCTTGCCCAAGTTGCCGAGGAATATGAGGATTGGCAATTAGCAAGCGAAGGTCCATTCTGCCCAGTTGCTGAACAGTTTGTGAAAGTGTGACTGGAGAAGCCATAGAGCGGTGCAGCTTGAGCCGTTGATGGATAGATCAATGAAGCAAGCGCAATAAGCACCGTAAACAAATAACCTTTGTGCTCCATGTCGCCAGTCTAACCTCTGGAAAAACTCTTCCGTATATCTTAGAAGGCGCGCACTAGGCGAACGATTCGTGGATCAGCCTTACCAGATTGGTATGTCGGCTTTCCAGGAATCTGTGAGAGCTGAATCCATAGGTGGGTTGCACTGTATTCAGTAGATGATGCATACCAATAGTTATAGCGAAGATTTCCAATAGATTGGTTGATGTAAACATCAAGAAGTTTGTCGAGCTCTCCGATAGAAGGGACAAACCATTGACCGGCACTGTTGTCAGTACCCGCATATTGCAGCGCCAAAATTGCAGAGCTGTTTGAAGCATTTCCACCGCCAGCAATATTTGCCCAAGAAACCGTGTTTGAGAGACCGTCACCAATACCGCCACCGGTTGTATTGAGATAGGTGGTTGTGTTCTGTGAAAGTGGAATGTTCGGATCATCGCCTCCACCATTCCAGCCATATGGAGCCATCTCAAGGTAGTGGCAATTTGTATTACATGTAGAACCTACTGAAGTAAATGGTGAGGCAGAGTAATAGAAGACAATTCCGCCTCCAGGGCCATTGGTGCTTCCAACCGCACAGTTACCCGCCTGAAGACAGTTAAGCGTTGCAGTATTCACCATCGATTCAACAGTGAATTTCGCAGTTGAGCCAGATGTCAACACTGGAGAAGAGAAAGTCACAGTGAATGAAGAAGTTGAATTGGTAACGATGTCATAACCGCTACTTGCATTAGTTACCCAGAATGTTCCGTTTCCATTGTAGACAGTGACCTTGTCTACGGTCGAGTTGAAGAGTGCAAGAGGGGCAGTTGCTGTATCAGCATATGCCTTGATTTCAATCGCCTTGCCGTAGCAGGTGGTTGGAATATTCGATAGAGAAATTGCAGTGAGTTGGAACTTTCCGGCAGCACCGCTTGCATTTGCGAAAGAGGTTTGAGTTTTAAGGGTGAGTGGAGTTGATCCTGCACAAGAGGCATGAACCTGCACTCCTTGACCAAATTCCTTAGCCCCAGATCCTAGAGAGACGTTTGCCGCAAGAGTTGTCTTAAAGATAAGACCACCGGTGAAGGCGAGCGTGAGGCTTAAGAGTATTGAGAGGAACTTATTCTTCTTAGGTGCTTGCTCGATGATTTCATCATCATAGTAGGCATCTTCAAATTGCTCAGACATTATTTCCCTCAACTAGCGTTCTCTATCTGCAGGGGCCAAGTCTAAATTGGACCTCACAAGATGACAATTCCCCTCTTAAATCAAGGGTAAAGAGAGGCGCTAAAGCCTCAAGAAAATACGACCGTTCGGTGACCTACGATAAATATGCGCTCTTCGGCATACATACGTACTGCTCGAGAGAGCACACGGCGCTCGATATCGCGACCGAGTGAAATTAATTGCTCTGGGGTTGCAGTGTGACCAACATGAGCAACATCTTGCTCAATGATTGGTCCCTCATCGAGATCAGCTGTCACGAAGTGCGCTGTTGCTCCAATGATCTTTACGCCGCGATCGTGAGCCTGGTGATATGGCTTGGCACCTTTGAAGCCAGGTAAGAACGAGTGGTGAATATTAATAATCTTGCCCGGAAGTGCCGCACAGAATTCTGAAGAGAGAATCTGCATGTAGCGAGCAAGAACAACGAAATCAATCTTGAGCTCTTCAATCTTTCCAAGGAGAACTTTCTCTTGCGCCGCCTTGTTCTCTGAATCAACAGGGAGATATAAAAAAGGAATTCCGTGTGACTCTACAAGCTGCTTGAGATCTACTCGATTGGAGACAACGAGAGGAATCTCGATGGGTAACTCATTGAGCTCAAGTAAGTAGAAGAGATCACGGAGGCAGTGGCTCTCTTTAGTCACCATGACAAGTGCACGTGGTTTTTCATCGGTGGGGCGAACATTGAGAGTCGGGCTAAATTGTGAGAGACCTTTACTCAAATTTGCTGTCGCAAGCTCAAGACTTTGAGAAGTCTCAAAACGAGTGCGCATCACAAATGTATTGGTTGCGTGATCTGTAAATTGCTGATTCTCAATAATGTTTCCTTCAGCAACTAAGACAGCGGACGTCATTGCATGGACAATGCCAGGTTGATCGTCACATTGAAGAGTCGCGATGAGGTCCATACCCCAAGGATAAATGAGACTAATGAGTAATAGTGAATCGCTGCATCTTCTTAGGCGCCCACCAGTTGCGCTCACCGAAGAGACGCATCAGCGCAGGGACCAAGAGTCCACGGACGATCGTTGCATCGAGCAATACAGCTAGCGCAACTCCAAACCCCATCGACTTAATTGATGTCACACCGCTGGTCACAAATGCGGCGAAGACGACTGCGAGAAGAACGGCAGCTGCAGTAATGATTCGTGCAGATCTCTGAAGTCCAACAGCAACGGATTCGACATTGCTCTTACCTGCCAAATGTTCTTCACGAATACGTGAGAGCAAGAAGAGTTCATAGTCCATGGACAATCCGAAGACCACAACCGAAATCAAAATAACAATCGAGGTATCTAGAGTCCCAGTGAGGGTAAATGAGCCCACCAACCACTGAAGATGACCATCGATAAAGACCCAGGTGAGTGCACCCATCGTTGCTCCCAAAGAGAGAACATTGAGAAGGACTGCCTTTATAGGAAGGATGATTGAACCAGTAAAGATAAAGATGAGAACAAGAACACTGAGGGCGATCCACCCCAACGCCCAAGGAAGTGTCTTTGCAATTCCATCCTGCGAATCTGTGTAATCAGCTGCAACGCCTCCGACGAGTGTGCCCTCAGGAGATGTAATTGCACGAATGTCATGGATCATTTTCTGTGCTTCAGGTGTACGCGGAAGCATTGATTCATAGGCAACGATACGAACATCTTTTCCAAATGTCTGTGGTGGATTTACCGCAACTACACCTGAGACCTTTGCAACTTGCGCTGCATATGTCGCAATTTCGCCTTCGCGTCCAACGCCATCGAGGATAAGAATCTCGATTGGATTACCTGTCTGACCAGGAAAGCGTTCTGCTTGTAGCGCTGTTGCAACTGCCGCAGGATTATCGGCAGGAAGCATTCGTGAATCACCTTGTGAAAATGCGATGTTCTTCAGTGGCGCTGCAAGCACCCCAAGAATAATCATGGCAAGTACGACAACTGCAACAGGGCGCTTCATTACATATCGCGCAGTCTGTGCCCAACGACCATCTTCACGAGGTGTAATTGCAGACTTACGGATAACTCCTTTATCGATCTTTCCACCCACGATTGCCAAGATTGGTGGAAGACCGAAGAGCGCTCCGAAGACTGCGAGTGCAACAACTGATACACCGGCATACCCAAATGACTTGAGGAACCCAAGTGGGAAGAATGTCAAAGACATGAGTGTCACAAGCACGGTGAGACCAGAGTAAAAGACTGTCTTTCCAGCAGTCTTTAAGGTCGTGATGATGGAGTCTTCAACGCTCTTTCCGTGATGGAGCTCTTCTCTAAAACGATTGACCATCAAGAGCGCGTAATCAATACCAAGACCTAAGCCCATACCTGTTGTGAGATTGAGTGCGTAGATACTGACATCGGTAAAGAGAGTGAAGAGATAGAGGATAAAGAAGGCACCGAGAATTGCTGAGACACCAACAACGAGAGGCATTGCCGATGCAACAAATGCTCCGAAGACAAATACGAGCAAGATAAAGGTAAGTGGGATCGAGATTGCCTCAGCGATGCTGAGATCTTTGGAGATCTTCTCTGTAATCGCATTACCGATAACGCCAACGCCACCTGCATAGAGGCGAAGTCCATCAACTTCTCCGTCGTACTTCTTCTGGAAGTAAGCACCCATCTCTTGGCTCGCAGGAGAGAAAGCCTCTCCCTTTCCATAAACCAAGATGTAAGCAGCTTTTCCATCTGAAGATTTAAATGATGGAACTTGTCCCGCACTCCAATAAGAGATTGTCTTTGTGACATCTGGCTCTTTTGCAATTCGTGCCTCGATTGCAAGTGCCTTTGCGGCAACTGTTGGATCTGAAACATCAGTCTCGCCAGCATCAACAACGATTACGACTGTTGGGTCTGATTCTTTAAGAGTGTCATGGAGATAGTTGTAGACCTTGTATGAATCACTCTTTGGGTTTGAATAACCGCCTGCATCAAGTCTATTAAAGACCATCGAGCCAACGCCGCCGGCAGCGAGGATTCCGATAACGAAGAGAGCTACTGCTGCCTTGCGGCGGCGATACATAAGGTGGCCAAGTTTTTCAAACATGGTAGAAGTATGCAGTAGCTCGCATATCTCGGCTCTATGAGAATGACCTCCGTAAAGCGAGTACGCTTAGCCTGTGAGCAATATCTTTCCTTCAACCACTGATGATGAGCGCGATCCGCGCGAGGATCAGAATGAAGAGCGCCGTCGCGAAGAAGAGATTAAGGGCGATCGCCCGCCTCATCATAACGAGTAGCTAAATTAATCAGCTGACGCTGGCTTTGGGGCAGAATCGGTCTTATAGAAGCCAGAGCCTTTAAAGACGACCCCCACATTGCTATAGACCTTCTTTACCTCGCCCTTGCATTCAGGGCACTCAGTGAGAGCGTTATCGCTAAAGGACTGCACGATTTCAAAGGCGTGGCCGCAGGCGGTGCATGCATATTGATATGTAGGCATCAGATGTGACCTTTCTACCTCAAGAAGTGAGCGCTTTGGACTAGTGCCATAGTCTAAAGAGGTGAGACGATTGGCGCGAATCAACCGCTCTTGAAAGGGTGAGAATGAAGAAGATCGTAGGCGTACTAGCAATGGCGGGCGCACTTCTGATTGCTCCAGCTATCGCTGCCCAGGCAAATACTCTCGTCTCTACAAGCCCAACTTCGGGTCAATCACTCGAGGCAGCCCCAAGCGCAGTCACAATCACAACCGAGCTTCCTCTCATGGATACTGGCAATGAAGTTGTTGTGACTGATTCTCAAGGTATACGTGTTGATGATGGAACGCTCACAATTGCAGGCAATGAAGCTGTTGTGGGTCTCAAGAACTTTGTTCGCTCAGGTATCTACACAGTCAACTACACACTACTTGCAGATAACGATGTTCCACTCACTGGTTCATTCACATTTAACTTTGCAGAGCCAACGGTTGTGGCAACTGTTGCTCCAACTCCAACTAAGACCGAAATGCCAACTGGCAATAATGCAGGGACCACAATCTTTGTATTAGGTCTCTTGCTCGCCGCTCTCGTTGTGACTGTGGCGCTCGCTCGCTATGCAAGGAAGTTGTATAGCGAGAGATGATCGTCAATCAAGGCGCGTTCTACCTACTCGCCTTTGCAGCAATCGGAACTCTGCTTTCGACAGCTCTCTTTATCCCAAATACTGATGGGGCTCTATCGAGCGCAGGTTTAGCGCTGAAGAAGAAGGCATCACTCCTTACATCTCTCTGGTTTCTCACCTCATTTATCGCAGTCATTCTCAAAGTTTCAGAGATTCTCGGCGGGCCGATCAGCGATGCACTCGATTCAACAACGATCACTTCGTACTTAACTCAGACCGATCTCGGAAGATCGATGTTCTTCCAGATTATCTTTATTGCAGTTGTGCTCTTGCTCCTTCCACTCTTTAAGCGCGCCCTCCCGATTCTTATCCTGACCGGTGTCGCACTCCTCGCTCTTATTGCACCAATCTTTCAGAGTCATGCAGCCTCCAATGGTTCCCATATGTTGGCAATTGGCGCACTTGTCACACACGTCATCGCACTTACTCTCTGGGTCGGAGGACTCTTCGGAATCGTGGCTACCCCACGCGAGCTTCAGCAGAATGTGCTTTCACGATTCTCCTCTTTGGCTCTCTGGGCAGCTACCGCAGTAGTCATCAGTGGTATCGCTACTGCATGGACGCGGCTTCACGAAAGATCTGCATGGAATACCCAATATGCGTATGTAGTGATTGCAAAGACAATTCTTACAGCTGCACTACTAGCTATGGGTTATGCAAACCGAAAGACTTTAGCGAGTAGAGATGAATTTAAGCTTCAAGATCTTGGACGTCTCATCGGTGTAGAGGCGATGGTAATGGTGACAGTTGTACTGATGGGAAGTTGGCTATCTCAGATCCAGCCACCTGTAGGGGATACAAGTAATTTAACTGCGGCAGAGTTAATTGTTGGAATGAAGACTCCACCACCACCATCTGCTCTCAATCTCCTTAAGTTATATAACCCAGATGCCTTGATGATTGCACTCCTCGTAACAGCTGTGGCTCTCTATATCAAGGGTGTATCTGTCTTGAAGAAGCGCGGAGATAGCTGGCCAGTTGGTAGAACCGTTGCATTTGCTACGGGTATTGCGCTCATTGATTTTGCGACCTCAGGTGGCCTCGGTGTTTATGCTCTCTTCTCATTTGAGTATCACATGATGGCTCACATGTTGCTCGGCATGATTGCGCCTATTGGATTAGTACTAGGAGCTCCCATCACACTTGCGCTTCGCACACTTCCGCAAGGTCGAGATGATTCTGAAAGAGGAGTCCGTGCATTCGCACTGACAGCTCTCCACTCACGTTATTCGGTGGTACTTAATAATCCGATTACAGCCCTGGCTCTCTTTGATGGATCGCTCTTTATCCTCTACTTCACCAATCTCTTTGGCGATTTGATGAGCAATCATGCCGGCCATCTCTTTATGAATATCCACTTTATTCTCGCTGGCTTCCTCTTCTTCCATGTGATTATCGGAATTGATCCCAATCCAAAGAAGTATCCGCATATTGTCCGCATCGTTATTCTCTTCGGAGCAATGAGTCTCCATGCATTCTTCTCTGTGGCGCTGATGTCAGAGAGCACACTCATTGATGGTGGCTATTACGGTTCCCTGGAGACTTCATGGCTTCCAGATCTTCTCCATGACCAGGCAATGGGTGGAACTATTGGTTGGTCGATGGGAGAGATTCCTATCCTTCTAGCGCTGGTAGCGACCTTTATCCTCTGGATGCGAGATGACAAGCGCGAGACGATTCGTATCGACCGCAACGAGGCTCGAATGGCGGCGATGGGCGAGCCAGATGAATTAGCGCAATACAACGCATATCTGAATAAACTTCAACAGCGAGATCTCAATGAGGAGAAGAAATGACACTAAAAGATGTATTCGTACTTCCAGAGGAATACAACGACCTCCGAGATAGTGTGCGAGCACTCGCTGAAAAAGAGATTGCGCCTCACGCACATGCAGTAGATGAAGATCATCGCTACCCACAAGAGGCACACGATGCACTTGTGAAGAACGGTCTCTTTGCCGCCCATGTTCCAACGGCAAATGGCGGAGATGGCGCTGATGCACTTGCGATGGTCATCATTATTGAAGAGGTCGCACGTGTCTGCGGTTCTGCTTCGCTGATTCCAGCAGTGAACAAACTTGGATCATTCCCTCTCATTCTCGGTGGCAATGATGAGCAGAAGAATAAGTGGCTCCCACAATTAGCTAAGGGCAAAGGTTTCTCATACTGTCTCTCAGAATCAGAGGCAGGCTCTGATGCGGCCTCACTAAAAACTAAAGCTGAAAAAGTTGGAGACAACTGGGTCATTAATGGTAGCAAGAAGTGGATTTCAAATGCTGGAGTCTCAGATTTCTACACCGTCATTGCACAGACAGATCCATCACTTGGCTCAAAAGGAATTACAGCATTTGTAGTTGAGAAGAGTGATCCTGGAGTTTCATTTGGAGCACCAGAGAAGAAGATGGGATTCCGCGGTTCGCCTACTCGTGAGGTTTATTTCGACAATGTAACCATCGGCGACGATCGCCGCATCTCAGAGGTCGGTAAGGGCTTTGCGCTTGCGATGGATACTCTCGATCACACCCGCATCACAATTGCAGCGCAAGCACTTGGTCTTGCCCAAGGTGCTTTTGAAGCCGCGAAGAAGTATTCACATGAGCGCAAACAGTTCGGCAAAGAGATCTTTGACTTCCAAGGCGTTCAATTTATGTTGGCAGATATGGCGATTGCTATCGAGTCTGCGCGACAACTCACCTATGCAGCTGCAGCTAAGAGTGAGCGAATGGATTCTGATCTCAAATTTTTCTCTGCTGCATGTAAGACACTTGCAACAGATGTTGCAATGAAGGTCACAACAGATGCAGTGCAGATTCTTGGTGGCTATGGCTACGTGAGTGACTACCCAGTCGAGCGAATGATGCGCGATGCCAAGCTGACTCAGATTTATGAGGGCACTAACCAGATTCAGCGCATCGTTGTTGCGCGTAACCTGCCTTAAAGATTTCAAACCTGCCATTAAACTTCTACAATGTTTTTTCGCAAGCTTGTGGTTCATTCGACCTCTATAGGTTGGGTGATTGGTTCTCTCATTCTTGCAACTTCCCCAGATGCACATGCAGCTAACACCATCGGATTTAGCAGTCTAGGTTCTGGGTGTGTAACGTCTTATACAAACGGTTACTTCGAATCGAATCGGTATGCTGCAAAATCAAATGTAACTATTGCTGCGATTAATTTCTTAATCGGAACTGGATCAACTGCAAATTTCTCCACGTCACGTCTTTATATTTTCTCCGAAAACTCAACCTACAACACTCCTGATACTGCGGTGGCAACTTTTACTCCAGATGTAATCACTGGTTCTGGCACAAGCACAGCAGGTCGATTCGTCGGAAGTTACACGTTAACCGCTGGAACGAAATTCTGGATTGTTCCTTCAGTCAATGCCTCCGTTCTTCCTTGGTGTTATTGGAATGGAGTAACCACTAGTTCGTTAACGATGAACGGAATTGTTGCCGATACTTCTACATCTCTATCAAATAGCAGTTTCCGCAAGGTTTATGAAGGTGCAGCAGTTATTCCAGCTCCAAATGGTTGGGACTTTTCCGCAGATACTGGACAGTTGTGGCAGTTGAGCATTGAACTTGGCGCCTCAGGTCCAATTACTTCGTCCTTGACTCTCTCCGATGGATCAAAGTATGCAACGTACCGGACAGCGACTTCTCTTAGTGCAAATGTGAATGCATCTGCAAAGGTAACCTTTTATTCAGGGGGAAAGTTGATTGCTGGGTGCCGCAACATTGTCAGTGCTGCCGGTGTTGCAACCTGCAATTGGAAGCCTTCAACCAAAGGAGTTAATCGAATAACCGCACGAGTGACTTCACTTGATTCTGGGTATGTAGATGGCTGGGCAACTCCTACGGAGATCATTGTGGTTCAGCGAACAACTACTCGATAACTACCAACTATTAACAGGCTGATCCCACGGTTCGCGTGGGAGATCGTGCTCCATACGTTCAAAAGGGAATACAACTCCATGGCGCCAAGCTCGTAAGAGTGGAAGTGCACGATCATAGAAACCGCCACCTTGTCCTAAACGATAACCATCAGGATCAATGGCAAGGGCCGGAACAAGAACGAGGTCTATCGAATCAAGCTTCTCAAAAACTGGTCCAGCTGGCTCTGTAAATTTACCTTTTTGGGTGAGAGTCTCGGCAGTTCCATTCCAATCGACCCACTCAATATTCTCGCCATTAATACGGGGCAAGATAAGTGTGCGACCCGAGGCGACAATTGCGCGATTGAGAGCGATAGTGCTCGGCTCGAATCCATATGAATAGTACGAGGCGATAACTCGAGCTCGTGAAATTTCTGGAAGTTCAAGGAGATGGAGCAAATTGTGTTCCACGTAACGTTCTTCGCGTTGTGTGCGAAGTCGTCGCCGCAAAGTTTCCTTAGCAACTGTGTGGTTGGTAGCCATTGAAATCCCCTAGAAATTGATTCTCAACAAGTAAGGTTACTGTCTATGTCCGATCGTGTGCGCGTTGATGAGGTACTTACCTCTCTCTTAAATCTCTGCAGCCCGCTCGAGCCTTTCGATATGCCGCTTCTCGATGCTCACGGTGCGACTCTCTCAGAGGATGTCTTCGCTGGAGAACGCCTTGTCATGAAGGCAGGCAGCCGCATTCGCTCAACACAGATTGGTCTCGCAGCATCTATCGGCCTAGATCACCTTCCAACGCGACCACATCCACGAGTTGTTGTGATCTCTGCAGGACCGGATTTAGTCGAACCAGGTCTCGATCTCACTGGAGAAGAAGAGTACGAAACCAACTCGTGGCTTCTCACCACTGCAGTTCGCGAGACAGGCGCTGTTGCATATCGAGTGCACTCAATTCCTGAGAACGAGGATCAACTTAAAGACGCGATTGAAGATCAGCTCGTACGTGCAGATCTCATCATCATTAGCGGTGAGCGCCATGATGATTCATTCGATCTCATCACTCGCACATTGCAGAAGATGGGCGATGTGACCGCTGTTGAAGTTGCCATCGACTCAAGCGGTCGTCATAACTTCGGCACTATCGGACCAGATAAAGTTCCAGTGGTCACACTTCCAGGTGATCCCATCGCTGCCTATATCTCTTTCGAACTTCTTGTCCGCCCAATGATTCGCACGATGTTGGGTGCTGCAACAATTCACCGCCCATCTGTGAAGGCTCGCCTTGAGAAGGGACTTACCTCAACTCCTGGTGTTCGCTCATATATCCGCGCGGTCTTAAGCGAAGATGGAAAGTCTGTCCTTCCACTTGGATCTCAGGATGAGCAGGCGACCCTCTCTGATGCAAATGCCTTTATCGCTGTTGCAGAAAATGATGGTGAGGTTGCCGTCGGCAGCGAAGTAACCGTCGTAGTTCTTGAGCGCCGCTACATCTAACTCTTATGTGGCCAGTCATTCTCCGCGATGAGCAGATTGAATTAAGACCTGCACGTTTCCGCGATAAGTCACAGTGGGACAGAGTGCGCGCAGAAAATAAGGAGTGGCTTGCTCCATGGGAGGCCTCACTTCCTCAACCCCCCGAAGGCGCCCCTGCAAGCGAATTCATCAGCAAGCGGCCTTCTTACTATGCGATGGTGCGAGCTCTCCACCGCGAAGCCCGAGCCGGCC
>JBFYJI010000038.1:0-7450 GCA_041311505.1 Candidatus Nanopelagicales bacterium
GGCTCACCTGAATCTGTTGCACATAGTGCGACCGCACTTGATGCAGAGCTGGTCGCGGGTATTGAACGAGCAAAAGCAAACTCTCAGAGCGCATCTTTATTGGCGGTCGATGGAGTTGCCATCGCACTCTTTGCCGCAGGAGATGTCATTAAGAGCGATGCAGCTGCAACTGTTGCTGCGTTAGGAAAACGTGGCGTCGAGAGTTGGCTTGTTACAGGTGATCACCTTGAAGCGGCGCTCCACATCGCAACAGAGGTAGGAATAGCTGTTGATCACGTTGTTGCTACCGCTACACCAGAGGGAAAGATTGAGAAGGTGCGCGAGCTTCAAGCTGCTGGGCGCAAAGTCTTGATGGCCGGTGATGGCGTCAATGACGCAGCAGCCCTTGCACAAGCAGATCTCAGCATCGCTATGGGAACAGGTACTGATACGGCGATTTCAACAGCTGATATCACGCTGATGAGACCAGCGCTCATGGGGCTTATCGAGTCGCTGGATCTGGCAAAGAAAACTCTCTCCACCATACGCATCAACCTTGTCTGGGCCTTTGCCTACAACACTATTGGGCTTCCCATCGCAGCGATGGGCCTGATGTCACCGATGTATGCAGCGGGAGCAATGGCAGTCAGTAGCCTCTTTGTTGTTACTAACTCTCTCCGTATTAAATAAGGATTAAGCAAGTAAGTACTTCTAGTCGGTACTTGATTCTGACTTAGTTCTCGCTTGCTGATTCTTCGCCACCTGTAAAGGTGCGTAGCAGAGAGATTCCACCGATATAGATCGGGAATGCAATCATGATGACATTTGCAATCATTGAAGATTGCACACCGTTCTCGTTGGAGTAATTCCAGGAGAGCAAGAGCAATGTGCAGGTATAGATAAATCCAAATGGAAGTGTGATCTTCCGCCAGCGCTCCACACGAACAAGGTGTGGAAACTTAATATTGGTAAGTTGTGATATCGCCAAGAGAACAGTGACCACCGCTGTCTGTTGCTTTGAGAAATCAAAGATCAAGAATGTTGGAACGGCAAGGTTCCAGACTGCTGGAAATCCATTGAACCAGTGATCTTCCGTCTCGATATCGGTGCGCGCAAACCAGAGAGCGGAGAGTAAGAGAACCATCGCTGCAATCAGGGTTTGAAATTCTGCCGGCAACATATTGAGGCGGATCATCAACGCCATCGGAACGACAACGCATGTCACGTAATCAACGATGAGGTCGAGGACATATCCATCAACGCGTGGTGCATTGAAGACAACATCGATCTTGCGGGCGATTGGTCCATCGAGGCCATCGAGAACCTGGCAGACCAAGAGCCAGAGAAGCGCACCTCTGATATTTCCATCGATGATCGCCTGGAGGGCGAGGAGGCCGGCCGCGGCACCGCTAGCCGTCATCACATGGAGGGCATAACCCGAGATTGATGGCTTAATTTGAGGCCTCATAGCGGTGAGAATAGCGAATGGCCGTCGCAATGATGAGACATTGCTGACGGCCATTCGTTTACTACCTTGGTAGCGGGGGCAGGATTTGAACCTACGACCTCTGGGTTATGAGCCCAGCGAGCTACCGAGCTGCTCCACCCCGCGTCGGTAAGCGCAATTCTATGTGAATTGCGCTTACATCGCCAAATCGAGCGATTGCCTGCGCATTACTTGGCTCGCGCCTGTGCTGCAATTGCAGCAGCGATCGCAGCCTTTAAACGCTCTTGTGCGCGTCCATATGCGGCGAAGTCGCCCTTTGCAAGAGCTGCTTGGCCATCTGCAATTGCTTGCTTTGCAGAGGCGAGAGCTGATGAGACATCGGCAGAACTATTTGTTGTAGTTGGTGTCGATGTTGTTGCAGATGAAGTTCCTGAGTTGCCACCGAAGACTTGATCGAGTGCGCCCTTGAGCGAACTATCAAATCCAATGACATCTCCAAATGAGACGAGAACTTTCTGCAAGAGAGGATATGCAGAGTTATTTGATGTTGCCTTTACATAAACCGGTTGGACATAGAGAAGTCCGCCACCGACCGGCAAGGTAAGGAGATTGCCGAGAACAACATCAGATCCGCCCTGACGGAGCAATGAGAGTGCATTTGCAACTTCTGGCTTTGCTTCAAAGTTCGAAGCGATCTGTGAAGGACCGGAGATGTTGGTGCTTCGTGGAAGTTGAAGCACGGTGATCTTTCCGTAATCCGCACCTGGCTTTGAGTTAACAACCGCAAAGGCGGTGAGGTTCTCACGTGTTCCGCGAGGAACAAATGGAGTTGTGAGTGAGAATGCAGGCGATGTTGCACCAGGCAACTTCATTGTGAGGTAGTACGGAGGTTGAACTCCTGAGTTACCACCAAATGTTGAAGGATCGCTAGGTACGCGCCAGAAATCTTGACCGCCATAGAAAGCAGCTGCGCTCTTGACGTGATAAGAAGAGAGGATGTCGCGCTGCACGCGGAAGAGATCTTCTGGGTAGCGGATATGTGACATCAGCTCTTCAGAGATCGCGCTCTTTGCCTTAACGCTCTTAGGGAATGCCTTCATCCAGCTCTTGAGGACAGGGTCTTTCTCATCCCACTGATACAAGGTCACTGTGCCGTTATAGGCGTCAACAGTGGCTTTTACAGAGTTGCGGATGTAATTGACCTTTTGATTGCCCTGAGCGGTAATCGAATTGGAATTACGAGTGAGTGCATCGGTTGTGGCAGATGCGAGTGAAGTGCCCTCTGAATATGGATATCCAGCGCTTGTGGTGTATCCATCAATGATCCAGAGAATCTTTCCACCCACAACTGCTGGGTATGGATCGCCATCGAGAGTCAACCATGGTGCAACCTTTGCCACACGATCGCGTGGATTACGGTTGTAGAGAATCTTTGAATCCTTATTGATCAAGTTAGAGAGCAAGATGCGCTGCTCACCATACTTAATTGCAAAGACGAGCTTGTTAAAGATTCCTCCAACTGGAACTCCACCAGTACCTGTGTAGGTTGTGTTCTTCTGACCACTGGCAGATGAATCGTCTGGATAGTCGAATTCAACTGGAGCTGCCTTTGAGCTTGCTCCCTTTCCGCCGATGATGGAGTACTCAGGAGAGTTCTCGCCAAAGTAGACGCGTGGCTCAAAGTTGCCAAGGCCTTGAGTAGGGGGAAGATCTCCAACTAGGAAGTTTGGCTTTCCATCAGAGTCAACGGTATTTCCATATGCTGCAACGAAACCAAATCCATGGGTATAGACGAGATGATCGTTGATCCAGTTACGACTTGGATTACCGTCGATATTAAGTTCGCGCACTGCAACAACTGCATCGCGAGTTGTTCCATTTACAGTGTAGCGATCAATATCGAGTGACTCAGCGAAACCGTAGTAAGGCTTTATCTGCTGAAGCTGACGGAAAGTCGCTGAGAGAACATTTGGATCCATCAAACGAATATTGCTGATGGTTGTTGCATCGGCTGCCAACTGACCTGCTGTCGTCGACATCGTTGCGTTGTAATCCTTCACATCAACCCCATCAAGGCCATACGCGGTGCGTGTGGCATCGATATTTCGCTGAATATATGGGGCTTCCTTAGATGACTCAGATGGCTTTACCTGGAACTGCTGCACAGCGCCTGGATAGATGCCTGCAATCAAGACCGATGAGATCACCATGAGAGCGGTGCCGGCTGTTGGGAGAAGCCATGACTTACGCACGATATTTGCGAAGAAGAGGAGGGCACAGAGGAGTGCGATACCAGCAAGAATCGCCTTCGCTGGAAGTGTTGCATTGACGTCGGTGTAAGTAGCACCGGTAATCAACTTATTTTCTTTGAGTGCCAACGCATAACGGTCGAACCAATATGCAATTGCCTTCATCAAAACGATGAGGCCGAAGAGGATCGAGAGCTGAACTCGAGCAGCAACTGTTGTGCGATCGCCCTGTCCTTGTGTACGGATTCCTCCGTACATGTAGTGAACAAAGATTGTTGCAAGAGTTGCAAGAACTAGTGCTGAGATAGCCCATGAGATGAGCGCCTCGTAAAGTGGCAACTTAAATGCAAAGAATGAGATATCAAGGTTGAACTGTGGATCTCTTACGCCAAATGGTGTTGCATTTCTAAAGAGCAACCACTCGCGCCAGTAGAGCGCGCCTGATGTTCCTGCAAAGTATGTGATTGCAACGAAGAGCGCGAGAAATACCCAACGAATGATGGGATCAATCTGTGCTCGGATGCGCTCAACTCCGTTGAGTTCGATAGATGTGGGGACATAGAAAGGACGGCGCTTATATGCGATATAAACATTGAGAGAGATGACAATGGATGTGATTAATCCGGTAATGAGGAATAACTCAACTTTTGTTGAGAGCACTGTTGACCAGACACTTGTGAAGTCGACTGATTTAAACCATAGCCAATCGATATAGAAGCCACTCATAGAGACGAAGAGCGCTCCGAGGGCTACGAGTAAAGCGGCTGTAATAGCGAGCGGGGTGCGATTTCTATTCATGCTCCAACGCTAGCGCACCCATGAATTCCTGCAGAATTAAGGGCTGGGCTAGCAGTCAGAAGGTAGTCAATTGCCTGGTCAATGGAGGAGATGGCAATCACAGAGAGGCCGCGGGTATCGCCAGGAAGCTCGCCGCAATTTTCTTGGGAGACAAAGAGGATATTTGCACCGGCCTTCGATGCGCCGATGATCTTCTCTGCAACTCCCCCAATTGCTCCAACTGAACCATCCGCAGCAATTGTTCCTGTACCTGCAATCACGCGCCCTTTGAGAATATCTGTCGGTGTTAGTAGATCGATAAGACCTAGCGTGAAGACGAGACCACCACTAGGACCGCCTGTATCTTCAAGAGATACATTGATTGCAGAATCAGTAAGGGCGCCAGATTTTCCAGAACCAATCTTTACCTCTGGAAATTTTCGAGCGATTGTCTTGAGCGCAGCAGTAAGTGCAACGCTCTGTGACTCTTGCATATCTTTCTCGCCATTCTTACGTTCCTTCGCGTCGGTCGCACCATCTTCATAGACGACAGAGCGAGGCAGGGCTACACAATCTCCCCAGACCCAACACCCCAAGACCTCGCCGCCGAGCACCTTTGTCTCTGGATTGGTCACATAGATGGTGAGCAGAAGGAGATTTCCATTCACTGGATATGACTTCACACCACTGCTTGATTTAATCGTCAGCACCTTTGGAAAGAGTTTGGTGACTGGCCCTGGCGTCATCAAGACAAAGTTAGCAGGCGCAACGAGAGCGGTAATGAGGGTAAGAGCAAGAAATGCTCGAAAGAGAAGTGGAGTACGCGAGAAGCGAAGATCCTTATTTCTCTGAATCATCGCTTCTAAATGATTGTTGGAAGCGCTCAAATTGATTGACTGAGCGATGCGTGCCCTTCTCAAACTTATTCTTAAATCGAGAGATCCAGAGAACGTAGCCAAAGGCTCCGATAACGCCAGCTAAAGGTACGAGCCACCAGATCAGCGCGGTAAAGGCTGACGAGGCTGCGAGTACAGAGGCTGAGAACACAGAAATAGAGTAGTCCCCGAGGGAAGAAAGTGGCGCCTATCGGTGTTCTACCTCCTAGAATCAAGTGTTGAATGACTAACCATGACTAAGTATTGATAGGACTAGAGAGGAGTACTTCTGTGGCACCGTTTGGATTTACTCCCGATAATGGCGACGAAGAGGCGAACCGCGAAAACCTCGAGGCGATGATGCGCCAGATGCAAGAACAGATTCAGAAACAATTTGAAGCTCTCGGAATTAATGGTGCGGCAGGTTTTCCATTTGCCGCGTTTGCAGCGCCAAGTCAGGATGCACTTCCCCTTGCACCGGTGCGTGATACTGGAAAGAAATTTATCTCAGCTGCAGGATCACAACCATTGGGTACCAATGATCTGACTGCAGTCAACAACGCATGTGAGATCGCAGATATCTGGCTCAATGAGGCGACAGATTTTCCGGCAACGTCATCGACTGCCCCTCGTGCAACTAGTCGTCTCGACTGGATCGACACAACTCTTCCTGGATGGCAGGCAACGATGGAGCCACTTGCAACCGGACTCACATCTGCTATCTCTCGCCTCCTCGACGAAGCGATGAATGAAGCGAGCTCTGAATTTGGCGAGCAGATGGCCACCCCTCCGATCGGCGCTATTGCAGGCCTCCTTCGCACATTTATCGGTTCGATGATTGCAACTCAGCTAGGCACAGCCCTCGGTGGTATCGCAACTACAGCTACCGGTGCCCATGATGCTGGGCTACCAATTCTTGAGCCCGCCCATCCCTTATTAATCCCTGAAAATATTGATCTCTGGGGCGCAGATACTGAGATTCCCAAGAGCGAGATCTATCTCTTCCATGCCCTCCGCGAAGGCGCTATTGCTCGTTTATTTGAACATAACCCTTGGATCGTCTCTTATATCCGTAGCGCGATAGTTGCCTATGGCGCAGGAATTCAAATCGATCTCGATGCTATTCAACGTCAAGCTGAAGAAGCTATGCAGGGAATGCAAGAACAATCCTTCACAATCAATTTAGATTCAGGAATCTTCACACCGGAGGAGACACCAGCACAACGTGAAGCGCTCTCTAAGTTAGAGACAGTCCTTGCACTCGTTGATGGTTGGGCAGATGATGTTGCAACTCTGGCAGCAGGTGATCGCATTCCATCTATTACCGCACTTCGTGAAATGCACCGTCGCAATCGTGCATCTGCTGCTCCTGCACAACAACTCTTTAAGACAATGTTGGGACTTGAAGTCTCACCAAAGTTAGCTCGTGAAGCGAGCGCCTTCTGGAGTCGAGTTCGAGAACTCAAGGGAGTATCTGCTCGCGATCACATTTGGAGTGGAATCTTGCCGAGTGCAACAGAGTTACTCGCACCGGATCTCTTCTTAGCCTCTACTGAAATCCCCGATGATCTCTCAGGGCTTCTCTAAATAACTCTCAGAATGTAAATGGGGCCACCCCGAGAAAAGCGAAGTCCCCGGGGCCACATTCCGATATCTGCCTTCCCCTTGCAGATATCGAACGGTTATCCGAGGACTTCGTATGCGCAAAGTAATCACAAATCACTGAGTGTGCAAATAGCGTAAGCGTGGTTCGGAGATAGAATTTTCTCAACTACAGGTCGAAGGTTGGTATGAATGGACGATGCTCCTACCCTCCCCGGTATTACAGAGGGTGAGATTCTCGTTATCCGATCTACTCGACGGAAGAAATCTGCATCGGCCTATCGCCAGGGTGGACGAATAGTCATCTCGCTCCCCGCCAGAATGAGTAAGGCGGAGGAGGCGCAGGTCGTTCCAGAGCTGATCGCCATCATCCGTGGCCGTGAGGCGGCGAAGACCCCCACTGAAGAGGCGCTCAGCGCCCGAATCGATACCCTTTTAACCGAGCTCGCCCCTGAGATCACCGAACGCCCCGTCCGCGTCACCTGGCGCCCTATGCGCGAGCGCTGGGGCTCCTGCACAAG
>JBFYJI010000039.1:0-7429 GCA_041311505.1 Candidatus Nanopelagicales bacterium
GCTTCAAGAATCATATTGATGTTCTTGAGATCCTTCTTATGCTTTTCGCGCTCGTTCTTATCTTCTTCATCATCATCTGACTCAGAATCCAAGAGAAGGAATGAACCTTCCTCAAACTTATTTGTTTCTTCAGCGAGATTTACCTCGCGAGCCTTATTGCCATCTGCCTCTGCATCGATGATCTCTGCAGCTTCTGCAATGAGAGTCTCTGCATCTTCAAGCTCGACATCTTCGAGAACAATCTCATTGCCATCTTCATCGAGAACAACTGCCTTCTCACCTTTTGCAGCAGGAGCCTCTGACTCAACTACTGGTTCTGGAGCTGGTGCAATGAGAGCAAGCTGTGCCTTTGAGAGAATACGGTTTGGTCCACCAAGTCCTGCCTTACGCGCCTTCTCTGAATCTGTAGGAATTGAAAGTGCGAGCGCGCGAGCCTCAAGGACGAGAGGCTGAAACTCTTTCTTAACAATCTTATTGATGTTGGTGATGCCAGCTGCTTCGAGTGTTGCAAGAAGTTCTTTCTGGCGCTCAACTGCGTGCTTGAGATCAACGAGCTGCTGAACTTCCTTTGCAGAGAGTTCCTTCTTGAGCTCAACCTTTACAGGCTTGACCGGCTTTGCGGCGACCTTCTTTACAGGTGCAGCCTTCTTTGCAACTGCTTTCTTCGCTACAGCTTTCTTTGCAGGAGCTGCCTTCTTCGCTACTGCTTTCTTGGCGACAGCTTTCTTCGCTGGTGCTGCCTTCTTTGCAGGAGCTTTCTTGGCGACAGCTTTCTTGCCTGCCTTGTTTTTGAGCGCACTAAATACAGCCACAATTGTCCTTTGGTTTTTTCGAACTAATCTCGAAACCTTTATCTCGAGCTGTTCGAAGTGATAGGCATATTATACCCAGAGGAAAATCGCCTTTCAGCGTGAATTTTGCGCAGTTTCGAGGGCGTGGCGGATGGCAGCCCCCACAGATTCGGCCTCCACCAAGAATCCATCGTGGCCGAAGTCAGAATTAATCGAGATCAGAGGCTCAGCGGTCGGCACAAGCTCGGATATCTCAACCTGAAGTCGAGGTGGGAAGAGGCGGTCGGTATCGATTGAGACCACCACGACCGGTACCTCAATCGACTCAAGAGCCTTGGCAACTCCCCCTCGCTCGCGCCCTACATCATGGCTATTCATCGCATCGGTGAGGGCGATATAGGTATTGGCATCAAATCGCTTGGCAAGCTTTGCCGCCTGGTGATCGAGGTAAGACTCAACGGCATAGCGACCCGTCTCATCTCCCTGCAATTGGCGACCGAAGCGGACATCCATCTCAGATTCTGTGCGATAAGTCAGGTGTGCGATTCGACGTGCGATTCCCATGCCTTCGACAGGGCCAATCTCTTGCTCGTAGTAATCGCCTTTATTGAAATATGGGTCGCTCTTAATTGCACGGATTTGAATCGATGCTGTTCCGATTTGATCTCCGGTGGCAACGGCAGAAGAGCCGATGGTGCATATCGCTCCTACGCGATCAGGTAACTGGATCGCCCACTCGAGAGATCTCATGCCACCGAGCGATGGACCCACAGCCAACAAATACTTTTCGATTCCGAGGGCATCGCTAAATGCAATCTCAGCATTGACCATGTCGCGGATGGTGATGATAGGAAAACGAGATCCATAGCGCTTGCCATCAGGTGCAATAGATGAAGGGCCGGTAGATCCCTGACATCCACCGATGACGTTGGGACAGACGATGAAATATTTATCGGTATCAAAGGGAAGGCCTGGTCCCACCATCTGTGGCCACCATGCCGGAACATCAGACCACCCAGTCATCGCATGGTTGATAAGAATTGCATTGCTCTTATCAGCGTTGAGTGTGCCCCAGCTTTGATACGCGATAGTGATATCGGGAAGAACCTCCCCATTTTCAAGGAGGAGAAAACCGATCTTGATGAACTTACGTTCGCCGGGATCATCGCCCTCAAGCCAGGCACCTGTGACCTGGTGGTTAACGGTTCGACTCATGACTGACATCCTTCACGCACTTGCAGCTCAACACTCTGTTGAACTGCCTGGTCGTCACCCGGAGCACCCCACCGCGGTGGAGGGTTGCCGTTCGATCAGCCGGGGCTTTACATCGAAACTCATGACCTGCGCAGATTCTAACCTAAGGCGCTGGCCGATATCTATCCCTCATTGTCAAAGATCGAGGCGACGACCTTGGGGTGGAGCTCTGCTCGCATCTGCGCAAAAGATTGTGGTGGCCAACCCGCATTAAAGACTCTTCGCAAGAGTGCGGCGAGTGGGTATCGCTCATCATCGGTCAATGCTCGATCGAGAGCCTTCTGAGCAAGCGCTCCATCTCCACTCTCATATGCCATCGCCGCAACAATGCAGGCAATCGGCGCTACAAATCCAGATGGTGCAAAAGTTAAGAGCTCGCGCCACATTGCAAAGTAGATATCGAATGTATCTTCGCTATGAACCCCGAGAGCATAGTCACGTACTTGCACATCACTCATTCGTCCAATCATCCGTGCAACAAGATCGCGATCTCGCGCGCCATGGCCCATCTGATATTCATCAACGAGGAGATCCATGGTCTCTATCCCATCGCGACGAAGCTCGGAGATATTTACTGCGCTCTCATCGATAAAGAATTTATTGACTATCGCGCTCCATCGAAAATCATGTGAGCTCTCAACTGCAGCAATTGAGTCGATGAGCTCTGCAATATCGCGATAAGGCATCGGGATGCCGGCCACCACATGCTCGGCCGCTATTTCTGAATCTTCGATTGCAGGAATCTCAATGCCGTCTGCTGGACAGCAACTTCTATCGCGACAGATAATTGAGCGGTATCGACCTGCCTGAACTACAACGGATTCAAGGACTTCGACTCCATTACGAAGTAACCCTGCCCCGATTGAGATCAAGATCGAATCACCATCACTGCGACCATCGGGCATATAGGCAATCAGGAGCGCTGCCTCACTCTCATCGCGCAGGAAGTGATGGGCCAGTAAATCAATCGCCTCTGATGTGATGACCTCCGGCAGATCAATCCTCATTGCAAGGCTGATGGCATCGCCTTTAAGTGAGATCAAGACAATCGATTGGCTCGGTTGAAAACCGATAAGAAATGGAACTGCGGTGATGAGATCGTGGGCAGAAGTTAAAGTAGGCATGGCTCCTCAATTCATAAAACGGATAGGTGCTGCGACGACGGTGATGGGCAGGGCAGAGACAGTCGTGATCTCTCCCGGGATATGTGCCGTAACTCCATCGACAGTGAAGTCGCCATCCCATCGAGTGATGAGCTCGACGATGTAATGGCCAGGCTTGGAATATGTGTGGCGGATTGTGCCATCGGGATAAGCCGCCCCAACATTGCGAGTCACGTAGATGACGCCATCGCCGTAATGCCAGATAAATGTGGGGCGCAAACGGACGTTGACGATCTCGCCGACGATTTCAATCTTCTTGGTAACTAGGGTTGGAACATCGGACCAGAAATAGACCGGTGTCTGAATCAGAGGTGAGAAGGATGGTTGATATGCAATGCCTGCTGTAGGGATTGATTCGATCAACTTATCTTCCAGTGATGTCGCACTTGAAGCGCTCTTCTTTACGCGAGGCTTGGGTGAAACTTTCTTCACCACCGGCTTTCGAGTAGTCAGCCCTGTGGGTTTTGGTACGACCACTTTCTTTGTCACCTTTGGCTTTGGCGTTGTGCTCTTGGTGGTTGGTGCAATGGGGCTCTTGGTCGAGGTAGGGCCGCTCCCCTTACGCCCCTCAATAACGATATGGCCATCTTGGGTATAGACATCGATACAGGCTTTGGTGCTGCAATCTGCTGCTTGTGCTGATGGAGCTATCAGCACGATGAGCGCGCAGAGAAAGGGTAATCTCAATTTCATCGGCGAAGATTAGGAATCTCACGGCACAGCTACCGTTGTACTTTCCTGCGCTGTGGATACTCTAGAACCATGGCAGCGCGCGATGGTGATGGTTGGATCCACTGCGCATGCGGATATAAGCACTGGGGCAAGTTCGGCGCAGCCGGCCTCTTATTAGTACGTAATGGATCAATCTTTCTTCAACACCGCGCACCCTGGGTACATAACGGTGATACATGGGGCATCCCAGGCGGAGCTCGAGACTCTCACGAAACAATTGTCGAGGCAGCGCTCCGTGAAGCATTTGAAGAGACTGGCATCGATGGCGGTGAGATTACGCCGCTTACTACCTTTACCGATGATCACGATGGCTGGAGCTACAGCACAGTCATTGCAATCGCCTCAAATAAAGTTGAAGGACATGAACTCAATGAAGAGTCTCATGAGGTGCGCTGGGTGACATTTGATGACGTTACTCGCCTGCCACTACATCCAAGTTTTGCTGCAAGTTGGCCAGCGCTTCGTCTTGCTATCGATGATGCGATAGAGCGCGCTATCTAATCTCTTCGCTACTGTAATTTCTCACTGAGGCGCTTAAGAGAATCTCGGACAACCTGCTTATCGTTGGTGCGCCATAGTGGTGGCATCGAGTTAAGAAGAATATTTCCATATCTCTTCGTAACGATACGAGAATCCATAATTGCAACCACACCACGATCATCAACGCTTCGAATCAATCGACCAGCGCCTTGGGCAAGCAATAGTGCAGCGCGAGGAACTGAGACCTGCATAAATCCACTTCCACCTGCATTATCGGCAAGAGCAGATCTCGCTGCGAGTACAGGCTCATCTGGTCGCGGAAATGGAAGGCGATCGATGACAACAAGGATGCAGGAGCTACCTGGAACATCTACACCTTGCCAGAGTGACATTGTGCCGAGAAGTACCGATGTCTCATCCTTTGCAAAGCGCTCGACTAATGGAGCGACAGCATCGCCGCGCTTTTGAGTAATGATCGATATTGGGCGCTCGGAGAGAACTCTGCGCAAGTGTGTATCGGCCGCCTCTACACCACGCCATGAACTAAAGAGTGCAAGGGTGCGACCACCTGCTGCATCAATTAACTCACCGAGCTCTTCAAGGACCTGCGGAGATGTTCCATCACGAGTGGGCTCAGGCAGATGTTTAGGGAGGTAGAGCATTCCTTGATTAGCAAAATCAAAGGGCGAACCAACATCGAGAAATTGCACATTGGCAGGATCAATCTCATCTGAGTCAACCTCTTGGTCTGCCTCATCCCCCACGATAAAACCGATGCTCTTTGCCATCGCGTCAAAGCCATTACCGACAGTCAGGGTTGCAGATGTTGCAATGACTGGATTTTGCGTCAGCAAATTACTTCGAAGAACATGTGAGACAGAGAGAGGGGCTAAGTGGAGCGTAGAAAATGTTGGCTCATACCAGAGCACATGCGTATCGCCCATCTTGAGCAACTTGCCGGCAGTCGTTGCAATCTCTTGCACAGCGCCTTTCACACGAGCACGTTCTGCAAGTGCATCAGGATCGAGAATCTCTTCATCCGATGTCAGGGTCTGCACAAAAGAAGTGGCGGTCTCTTTAATCTTACGGACTGGATGCTCGAGAGATTGTGGGATCTCCTCGAGGCGACCCTGCTTTGAAAAGTCTCCCTTCACATCATTGCCGTAATCATTCATCGCATCATGAAAGAGATCTGCTGCATTAGTAAATGCATCAGAGAGCTTGCCTGGCGCATACTTGCGAGCCATTGCAGCTGCTCGCTGGACGCGCGCTGATGTGAGCTCTTCTGTCACCGCTTGAGTCGTGCGATCCATAAATTCATGTGCCTCATCGAGAATCACGGCATCGCGCTCGGGCAAGATTGGGTGGTTATCGACAATCTCGATCGCGAGAAGAGTGTGATTGGTGACGACAACATCGGCATCCTGTGCCTTCGCCTTTGCCTTTGCAGCAAAACACTGCGAGCCGTAGGCACATGAATCAGCACCCACACATTCACGACCAGAGAGCGAGTTAGCGGCCCAGACACGACGGTCGACCTCAGGTGCATCATCGCGATCACCGCTCACGCCCTTGGTGCGCGCCCAAGCATGAAGTCGCTTTGCATCTTTCTCTAAATACGATGCTTCAAGCAATAACTCGCCATCAGGATCAGGCTCTTCAGAGTTCATCTTTGCGAGGCAGATGTAATTGCCGACGCCCTTATAGATTGCATAAGAAATTTCGCGACCCAGTTGCTTTTCTAGAGCGGGAACAACTGCAGGAAGATCACGTTCAACCAACTGACGTTGAAGGGCAAGAGTTGCAGTAGCGACGAGAACTTTGCGACCGTGCACGAGAGCTGGAATGAGATAAGCCAGCGACTTACCTGTACCAGTACCTGCTTGCACCATGAGGTGGTGGCGATCTGTAAGGGCATTTGCGACAGCCTCTGCCATCTCAATCTGGCCCTCGCGAGCCTTTCCACCAATTGCAGTAACGGCAGCATCAAGGGCTGCGCGCACCTGGGCGGAGAGTTGGCTCATGCGCCCAACCCTACCTGCCACAGGGGTCAATTCAATGTAGTTGAAATTTCAACTACTTCTGCTATGCTGATGCCATGACAACAAAGATGCCTGCGCTCTATATCGGACATGGCGCACCTTTGCTCCTTGATGATCCTGTCTGGAGCGGTGAGATCGCTGCAATCACTAAGAAGTTTGATAAGCCCAAGGCAATCTTGATTATCTCTGCTCACTGGGAGTCAGCTCCCATCGCTATCACCAGCCCTCATGCTGGCACTCCCCTTGTCTATGACTTCGGTGGTTTTGCCCAGAAGTTCTATGAGATGACCTATGAGACCCCAGATGCAACAGCACTTGCATCTCGTATCGCTGCAATGATGCCGAAGTCAGATCCATTACACGAATCAAAGCGTGGACTCGATCATGGCGCATGGGTTCCACTTCGCGTGATGTATCCAGATCACGACATTCCTGTATTGCAGATGTCGATGCCGACATCAGATCCAGGAAAGCTCATAGAGATTGGCCGTCGCCTTGCTCCTCTTCGCGATGAAGGTGTTTTGATTGTTGGATCTGGCTTTATGACACACGGCCTTCCATATCTTCGCGATTGGTCTATCAATGCAAAGGCGCCAGGATGGTCTTCAGAGTTTGATGCATGGGCTGCAGAACGCCTTGCTAAGGGCGATATCGATGGCCTAGCTGCATATAAGGATCTCGCACCTGCTGTGCAGTATGCCCACCCAACTGTCGAGCACTTCACTCCCCTCTTTGTAACACTAGGAGCAAGTAGCGATATCGATGCAGCACCGGAGACTCTTATCGAAGGTTTCTGGATGGGCCTTTCAAAACGTTCACTGCTTGTTGCTTAGTTTTTCGAATTAAAAAAGACCGCCTCTTGCAAGGCGGGCTTTTTATTTTCCACATCTAGAAAATCTTCTCGCCGTGTGGACTTCTAGTGATAGAAGTAAAGAACGCCCGTCGCGACAACGACGAGCGTTCTTAG
>JBFYJI010000040.1:0-7274 GCA_041311505.1 Candidatus Nanopelagicales bacterium
ATTAAGGTTTCTCTTAAGAGAGCGGGCCGCACCTAGCGCGGTCCGCTTTTTTATTACAAGTACAAATATTTTCAGAGCAAAGGAGTAGAACGATGACAACCTTCGTTGATCGCGTGCAGCTCTTTGCTACCGGTGGAAAGGGCGGAGATGGTTGCGTCTCCGTTAAGCGCGAAAAATTCAAGCCACTTGGTGGTCCAGATGGTGGCAATGGTGGTCGCGGCGGAGATGTCATTCTCGTCGTTGATTCATCTGTCACAACTCTTCTCGATTTTCACCACTCACCACATCGCAAAGCAACCCCGGGTCATCAGGGTTATGGCGATCGCAAAGATGGCGTATCTGGCGAAGACATCATTCTCTCTGTTCCAAACGGCACAGTTATCTACGAAAATGGCGAGCAGATTGCAGACCTCGTAGGAATCGGTACTACTTTCCTTGCGGCACGCGGAGGAATGGGCGGTCTCGGCAATCTCGCACTCTCATCGTCAAAGCGTCGCGCGCCAGGTTTTGCTCTTCTCGGTGAACCAGGTGAAGAGCGCATCCTTACTCTCGAACTTAAGTCTGTTGCAGATATCGCACTCGTTGGCTTCCCATCTGCAGGTAAATCATCACTGATTGCAGCGATATCTGCTGCACGTCCAAAGATCGCTGATTATCCATTTACAACACTTATTCCTAACCTCGGTGTTGTTCAGGCAGGTGAGACTCGCTTCACCGTCGCAGATGTTCCAGGTCTTATCCCGGGAGCATCACAAGGAAAGGGCCTTGGGCTGCAATTCCTCCGCCATGTTGAGCGCTGTGTTGCTCTTGTTCATGTGCTCGATTGCGGAACTCTTGAAACAGATCGCAATCCACTCGATGACCTCGATGCAATTGAGGCAGAGCTCAAACTCTACGGTGGACTTGAAGATCGCAAGCGCATCGTCGCACTCAACAAGATTGACCTTCCCGATGGATCTGCAATGGCAGATATGGTTGAGGATCAACTCAATGAGCGCGGCTACGATGTCTATAAAGTCTCTGCCGCCTCCCGCGAAGGTTTGCAAGATCTCATCTATGCGATGGCTCGCCTCGTCCAGGCAGAGCGACAAGCCGCAAAGAGCGATGAGCGCACTCGTATCGTTCTACGGCCTACCGCTGTTGATGACTCTGGATTTACAGTTCAGAAAAATGGTGATGGCTCATTCTCTGTCCGTGGAGCAAAGGTCTTCCGTTGGGTTCTTCAGACCAACTTCAAGAATGCTGAGGCTATTGGATACCTCGCAGATCGCCTTGCGCAGCTCGGTGTTGAAAAAGCTCTCTATAAAGCTGGTGCAGTTGCAGGAGATGAAGTTCGTATCGGCTCAGGCGTCAATGAAGTTGTCTTCGATTGGGAGCCAACTATCGAAGCAGGAGCTGAGCAGCTCGCAGGTTTCTTGCATCGCCGAGGTGAAGATTCACGTCTTGAAAATACCTGGAACGCTCCAGAGCGCGAGAAGGATCTTCTCAGTGACGAAGAGATTGCAGAGCAGTGGGAGTATAAGGTTGCAGATCCTCACACACCTCGCGTGATTGAAGTATCTGAAACAGTCGATGAGGAATTAGAGGAAGAGTAATGAGCCGCGAAGCAGTAACGAAAGCAAAGCGCGTCGTCCTCAAGGTCGGCTCTTCTTCGCTGACTGGTGCTGCAGGTTCTGCCCTCGATGCATCAGCAGTCGAGAAGATTGTTGAGCTTGCAACATCACTGCGCAATCGTGGCGCTGAAGTTCTCATAGTCTCTTCCGGTGCGATTGCAGCAGGACTTGCTCCTCTCAAACTCACCACACGACCTAAAGATCTTCCTACTCAGCAAGCTGCGGCTTCTGTTGGCCAAGGATTATTGATCGCAAAATACAGCGAACTCTTTGCTCAACGTTCTCTCGTTTCATCGCAGGTATTGCTCACGACAGAGGATGTTGTTCGGCGCTCACACTACAACACAGCGCAACAGACTCTTTCAAAGCTTCTCTCACTCGGTGTTATTCCTGTGATTAATGAGAATGACTCCGTCGGCACAGCGGAGATTCGCTTTGGCGATAACGATCGCCTAGCAGCACTCATTGCCCTCTTGGTTCAAGCAGATCTCTTGGTACTCATCTCCGATGTTGATGCTCTCTATGATGCACATCCTTCACAGCCTGGCGCAAAGGCAATCCATGAAGTTGCTGACTTCAATGAGATTGCATCTGTTGAAATCGGGGGAGCAGGTTCTGCTGGCGTTGGTAGCGGTGGTATGGTGACAAAGATCGAAGCAGCGCGCATTGCAACCTCTGCAGGAATTCCAATGCTTCTTACATCTCTTGCACAGTCACCTGATTCACTTGCTGGTCAAGAATTTGGAACTCTCTTTGCAGCTCAGAGCGCTCGTGCAAACTCACGACTTCTATGGCTTGCACATGCATCATCTGCACGTGGTCGACTTATTCTCGATGCAGGTGCAGTTAAAGCGATTCTTGAAAGAGGAGTGTCACTACTTCCAGCTGGAGTCACATCGGTTGAAGGATCATTTGGAGCTGGCGATACTATCGAGCTCGTAGGTCCTGATGGCGTGGTTATTGCACGCGGCCTTGTTGCCTTTGAATCTGAGGATATTCCACAGATGCTAGGTCGATCTACCAAAGAGTTGGCAGCATCACTAGGTGCTGAGTATGAGCGTGAGCTCGTGCACCGTGACGACTTGGTTCTCCTCTAGTAAATTTCACCATTATGCGCGCTCGTATTGGTCTGCTGATATTGGCAGTTGCAACCACCCTCCTTGCGCCCATCTCTCAAAAAGCTTTCGCATTTAGCGGGTACGCATCGGCTCCACTCAGTGTTACTGCAACGGCGATTGCTGGCGGTGTTCGAGTTGGATGGAGCGCCCCAACCGATGTTGATACAGGTGTCACTGGTTACCGCGTTGAGTATTCAACTTCTGGGACATCTGGCTCTTGGACGCTCTCCACAACGACGAGCTCATCGACTTATTCCTACGACATCCCGGGCTTGTCGCAAGTAGCCACATATGTTCGAGTGGCAGCGACAACCGCTGCAGGTACCGGTACATACGGATATCCATGGACGAAGATTTATGGAACCACATCACTTCAGCGAGATTCAAGCGGTTATGTCATTTATGAAGCAGGCTATGGAGTAGGAGGTAGTGATCCATACACAACAAAGAGCTCAGCAGCCTTCTCTCGTATTCGCTATCGATTAGATGCAACTATTAGCTCTGTTGCATATTACGCCGAAGCTGATGCTTACGAGTGGCCAACCGGTACGAATACCGACTCGCGTGGTGGATATGATCCAACAGTCTCCTCACTCATGATTCCATCTAACAATTCTCCGTACACATACTTTGTTCAAGCTAACGTCTCAGATCTCAATGTCTACTCTAATAATTCCAACGTCACTAAAGGCAAAGGACTTTCTGGGCGCCTCGAGATTTGGCCTCGCAATTACGCAACAGCAGTCAATGGCCTTTCTCCTTCCGGTAATGGAAGTAATTATGATTACGACGATACCTGGGATGTCTCTGGAGCTTATGGTTCCTTTCAAATCCATGACATGACTAATTACAAACCAGTATTTGCTTGGAATAGATCAGAGTATGGCGCCACAGCTGAAGTTGGCTTTGGTGCGAATACTGGAACCAATCCAGACTGGACTTTTTGTGCTGATGGTGGAGTAAGAGGTAGTTGTCCTCTCCCTTCATATTTTAGAATTCAAATCTTTATAAATGAACCCGTTACGCCCCTCGCAGATGCCACACCACCCACAGTGACTCGCATTGATGCGAAATCTCTCATCAAGAACGGCGACACAATCTCTGTGCAATCTAATGAGCAGGGTACTGTCTATTTGGTTCGTAACAGCATCTCAGTCACAAATGCTGCAAGCATTGCAGGCGCTGCCGCGAATACAAAGAGCTCGGTATCTATTTCTTCAGCAGGAGTGACCACAACTCTCACTACCAGTGGCTTGCTTGATGGTACCTACAACTTATATGCAGTCGATCTCCTTAACAATGTTTCATCCGCAATTGTCAGCACGGTGCGCCTTGATTCAACTGCACCTACTGTGTCTACTTATGCAGTAAATGCTGCCGGAACTGCAATCACTCTGACCATGGGAGAGACGGTAACTCTTGCAAGTTTCGCATCTGGTGCCTACACACTCTCTGATTCTGGTTCGGTGCTCTCAGTTTCTTCGGCATCTGTTTCTGGGCTTGTAGTTACTCTCAATTTATCGAGATCTATCCCGGCCAATGCCTATGTCACATTTGCTTATGCACCCTCCTTAGTCGGTGCAACGGGACGTTGGATTGATGCAGCTGGAAATGAATTGGCAGCCATATCGCTGAGAAACATCACCAACAACTCAACGACGCCTATATCGGTCTCGCTCACAGTTCCTGAACCTGTCTCCAAAGGAAGTTCGATAACTATCACCGCAATCGTCTCAGTTGCTGGAAAAGTGACATTCTTGATCGCAGGTAAACGAATTCCTGGCTGTCTTAATAAAACAGCATCAGGAACGACTCCAATTACGGTTACCTGCACAATGAAGACAGCGCTGAGTTCATTTCAAACATTCAAGGCAATCCTGATACCAACGCTCGGTTCTTATCCAACTACCTCTGCACAGGTAGAGCGGTTCATCACTAAACGAACAAATACGCGCTAAGAGCGTTCAGATAATTGCTTAAGTACTTCTGCAACGAGCGGTGACTTGTTATCAGAATCTGTTGCTTCATCAGATAGCTTCACTATGACTGTGTCATTTGGGATATCTATATAAACAAATTGGCCATGAAGGCCGAGCATCAAGCTAACACCAGGATATGGGTGCCAGAAGTAAGCGCCATAGCCCCAGTCATAATCAAGACGTGTGGCGGGAGTAACGATTCTCTTCATCCATGAAGAGCTTATAACTTGTTGCTTTGTCTCGGGCACCATACCTTGATTGAGAATAAGTTGACCGACTCGTGCATAGTCTCGCGCAACTGCATTGAAGCAACAGAATGTCTTTTCGTATCCGCCAGTCTTATCTACATTCCATGTTGCATCAAACTCTGCACCAATCGGCTGCCAGATGTGTTCGGTAAAGTAATCAGAGACAGATTGACCAGTGACTTTCTGGATGATCATTCCCATCATCTGTGGATCTACGCTTCGATAGATTGAATTTGTCCCCGGTGCAAAATCCATCTTCTGGTTGTGCTTTAAGAACCATGGAATATCTGTGCTCGCATACATCTGAGCAATCGCGACGCCCCATCCTGAAGGACCGGATGGGTAATTATCTGATACCCCGACGCCCGATTGCATATCAAGCAAGTGTTGAATTGTTATCTTGTCGAAATCCCCACCTGTCTTATATTCAGGGAAATACTTGATGAAGGTATCCGATTCACTGATCTTCCCTTGATCAATGAGCTGGCCGACAACAAGTGAGGTCATTGCTTTTCCAACTGAATATGAAGGTAGGCGAGCGGAGGAGAATTTCTCGTCTTTGTAATACTCGTAGGAGATCTTGCCGCTACGGATGATTAGTAGTGCATTGGTGTGTGTAGTGTCGAGAAAGTCTTGGATAGATAACTTCTCGCCGTTATATGTAACCTCAGAGAGCTTCTCTCTCACTCCTTCCTTCCAAGGAGCAAAAGTCGAAGGCGCAGCGACAATCACATGGCTCGGCATCAGGGCGGGAGTCTTTGATGCCGGAGCCAAGCCCAACTTAATCGCGGAGATCGGCTCTGGATAGCGAATGACTTTGGTCAGCCCAAAGAGCGCTAGATAGAGAGCGAGTACGACGACGACACTATTTCTGAGGAGCTTCATTAATTTAGGCACATCTGCAGGGTAGCCCCAAGTAGACTCGTTGTCATGGATTCGAAGGCGCTCGTTGCAGATCTCGCTGATAAGGCGCGTCGTGCTGCACGCACTCTTTCGACAGCGACAGGCAGCGAACGTAAAGCAGCTCTTGAAGCGATTGCTCAAGCACTCATTGCTCGACAGAGCGAAATCCTTGAGGCTAATGAGCAAGATATGGCAAATGCACGTGCTGAGAATATGCACCCGCAGATGCAGGATCGTTTGCTTCTTACTGAAGCACGCATTGCAGGAATGTCAGACGGAGCTCGGCAGGTAGCTGCACTTCCTGATCCTCTCGGTCGTACTCTCAAAGAGTCGACCCTTCCTAATGGTCTTCATCTCAAGCAGCTCTCTGTGCCCTTTGGTGTTATCGGCATGGTCTATGAAGCTCGCCCAAATGTCACAGTGGATGCAGCAGTGATTCTTCTGATGTCAGGAAATGCCGCCCTCTTGCGCGGCTCTTCAACTGCTCGCAACAGTAATGAGATTCTCGTTAATGTGATGAAAGATGCACTTGCAGCAACCTCAATTGACCCTGAGGTTATTCAACTCGTCCCATCCGATGATCGCTCTACCGTTAAAGCTCTTCTCACAGCGCGCGGCAAAGTCGACCTTGTCATTCCTCGTGGAAGTGCACAGCTCATCCGCATGGTCGTTGACGAAGCAACAGTGCCAACGATTGAGACAGGTGCTGGTGTCTGTCACGTCTTCGTAGATGAGTTTGCAGATATCAATAAGGCGCTTCCAATTCTTCTTAATTCAAAGACCCATCGTCCATCGGTATGTAATGCCGCTGAGACACTTCTTGTTCACAAAGCAATTGCGCCAACATTCTTGCCACTCGCCCTTAAGGCTCTCACCGATGCAGGTGTTGTACTTCATGGTGATTCAACAGTTCAGAAAGTTGCTGAGAAATTCGGAGTTAATTCAACTCCTGCAACTGAAGAGAATTGGTCAACCGAGTACGGCATCCTTGAGATGAACATTGCGGTTGTTGATTCTGTTGATGGCGCTGCAGATCACATTGCGAAGTACGGCACAAACCACACTGAAGCAATTGTTACTGAAAATAAAGCAAGTGCAGATCGCTTCATAGCACTTTCTGATTGCGCTGCAGTAATGGTCAATGCCTCAACTCGCTTTACTGATGGAGAGCAGATGGGCTTTGGTGCAGAGATTGGAATCTCTAATCAAAAGCTCCACGCCCGTGGCCCTATGGGCCTTGAGGCGATGACTACTGCCACGTGGGTTGTGACAGGAAATGGGCAGATTCGCTCATAAGCCTCGCTTTTTATAGACTCCACCCATGAGCACACTCTCTCGCGATGAAGTCGCAAAGTTGGCAGGTTTAGCTCGAATTGAGATGACAGAGGATGAACTCGTAAACCTCTCATCACA
>JBFYJI010000041.1:0-7140 GCA_041311505.1 Candidatus Nanopelagicales bacterium
CCGTGTTACCGCCGTGAAAGGGCGATGTCCTAGGCCCCTAGACGATGGGGACGTTGAGGCTGGGAAAGAATACCCGTTTAGAACCTATGCTCCAAACTCGCTTATCTGCTCCGGCGGATAGCCACGAGAGAGGTTGAAATCAGTGCAATTCCAGCGGTGAGGAGGCCTAAAAGAGCACCTAGTGAGCCACCTAATGTTGCAGCAACGAATTCGCCAGTAGTAAATGTTGTGATTGCGACTCCGCCGAGGAGAAGTGGCCAACGTCGATCCTGGAGAAATACCCATGCCATTGCGGGAACAACAATCACCGCAACGAGATAGCTGAAAACTCGCTCATCTGTTCCAAAGAGAAATTGTGTTGCAAGGAAATATGTAGCAGCAATGATGAGGTATCCAAGAGTTTGATCGATCATCTTGATCCAAGCGATATAGAACCAAACGCTGGCGAGGATTACCCAATAGAGAAAATAGATGGGGGATTGATCTGGCTCTGGTCCAACAAATCTGCCAAGAATCATGAAACCAGTAAAGAAGAGGTAGCCATAGGCTCCAATATGGAGAATCTCGTGGCGATACTTAATAAAGGAGTAGAGCGCAATCACGCATCCAGCAGAGAAGGGAGCCCATGGCGCACCGTTCTGATTGCTGAGATATACAAAAGCCCCTGTTGCAGAGAATGCAGAGCCCATCGAGAGAACGCTCGTTAGGCGAAGTCGCATTGGGTTCTTATCGCCAAGAAAATGAGCAACTGTGAGAAGCAAGAGTGAGAGAAGTCCAAGTGCACCAGCGCGTACTGCAGTGGGTGCATCTGCCCAGCTCTTGGCAGTTAAGAAGATCACTGCGATGATAATGAAAGCGCCACCTAGGTAAGCGGCAATTTCAGCAAATATGCTCTTACGAGATTCACTGCCATCGAGGGCTTCAAAGCGTGAATCAACTAAATCTGATTGCTCCGGTGTAAGAACACCATCGGCAACAAGGCTCTTAAGAACTTCACCTAGACGCTTTGAGCCCTCCTGCACTTAGAGAGCCCACTGAACTGTGATCGATACTGTGACATCTTGCTGACCAAGATCAACCACAGTTGATGCATCCTCTGCCTTTGCGGCAGCTGTAAAGATTGGTGTCACGGAAGGGCTTCCGTTCTCAGTGAGGTAATTGACCTTGCCAAGCTTTACTCCCAAGAGCTTTGCGTAAGAGAGCGCTTTAGCTTTGGCATTCTTCACGGCTACAGCGCGCGCTGACTCGGCGGCTTTTGCTGAGTCGAGCAAGAATGGTGAGACTGAGTTAATTTGGACTGAATCTCCTCCAGCTGCCACAACTGAGTCAACTACTGCACCAGCTGAAGCTGCTGCGCGAATAACAACAGTAAACAACTGTGATCCTCGGTAGCCAGAGAGTGTGGAGCCACCATTGCCGTCGTACTTATATTCTGGATAGACGGTGATGTTCTGTGTAGCAATATCTTTAGTAGAAATACCTGCAGCGATAAGCGCTTTACGAACAGCGGCAGCGCTCGTTGAAGTTTGTGCGAGGGCCTCCTTATTAGTTGGCGCTACAAGAGAAACAGTTGTGGTGAGGCGCACGGCATCAGGCGCAACCTTCACTGTTCCTTCTGCGCTGAGAGTGATGTAACGAGTACTTGTAGCTGCATTGGCAGAAAGTGGCGCAATGATTGATGCCACAAGTGCAACGGCTGATACGAAGAGAAATGACTTCTTGATATGTGAGGTTCTCATACCTCAATTATTACCTATTATTTCTGAGAATTTTCATAGAGTGCAGAGTGGTCAGAGAGCGACTTTGCGAGAGAGAAATTCTTCTCTGCATGCGCCTTTCCAACTGAACCCAACTCATAGCGGAGATCTTCATCAGTGACGAGGGCGCTGAGTGCGCTAGCCATTGCACCTGCCTGTGGTGATGTGAGGAACCCAGTCTCACCATCAATAACGATGTCAGAGATGGATCCGACCCTTGGTGCAACTATTGGCAACCCAGCAAAAGCCGCTTGAATCAAGGTCAACGGAACACCTTCATTATCGCTGGTCAGAATTGCTATATCACTAGCAGCAAAGAGCTGATCGATATCTTTACGCCAGCCAAGAAAGGTAACCGGAAGATTCTCTTGGATTGCTCGCGCTTTCGATGGTTCAAGAAGTTCACCCTCACCAGCTACGAGGAAGTGAATATCGAGACCTCGTGCAATTGATGCTGCTGCAACATCAAGAAGTCGATCCGGTCGTTTAATCTGTGTAAGGCGACCTACAAAGGTGCAGTAAACCTTCTCGGCATCTAAGCCCAGCGCTATCCGAGCATCTGCCGTTGATTGTGGCGCAGGTTGTGGGAGCCCTGGAAAGAAGACACTGAATTGCTCAGCACTACCGATATCCGCTGCCAGCAAGTCATCTCGAACTTGAGTTCCTACAGCCACTAAGTAATCGGTACGAGTTGCAAGAAACTTTTCAATTGTAATTACCAGCTTGACTTTCCATCCGGAGAAATATCCGTGGAGAAGATGACCATGAAACGTATGTACTCGCTTTGCGCTTCCACCAGCGAGAATTGCAGCAAGCCTTCCAAGGACACCAGCTTTTGCTGTGTGGGTGTGAATCACATCCGGGTTTTCTCTCTTCATGAGAGCAATGAGAGAGAAGAAGGCGCGCAAATCTGCAAGAGGAGAGATTGACCGTCCCAGTCCACCTACGCGGATCGCAGAGATATCGGTGGCAACGGTCTCGAGATAATCTGCTTCGTTATCTGCGCAATACCCTGTGACGAGAATCTGCTCAAAGCGATGTGAATCAAGGCCTCGCATCAGGTCGGCAACGATGACTGCAGGGCCACCCACATTCATGCGGGCGATTACCTGCATCACCTTGATCTTCTCGCTCTGGCTCACATGGTTATCTTCTCGCAAAAAGAGGGGATAATTGCGCTTATGACTCAGGGGCAATTCATCTCACATTGCACTGCAGATGCCTTAACGAGGGCTGCAGAGCAGATGAAGGCAGGCCGTTTAGTCGCAATTCCCACCGAGACTGTCTACGGACTTGGGGCAGATGCCACCAATAGTGAGGCAGTCGCTCGAATCTATACAGTCAAAGGTCGACCTGCAGACCACCCACTGATAGTCCATCTCGCTGATATGCAAGATATTGCAGAATGGGCCGAAGATATTCCTGATTACGCAATTGATTTAGCGCGATCATTCTGGCCAGGACCAATGACGCTCATCCTCAAGAGAAGTCCACTAGCTCAAGACTTTATTACGGGAGGACAGGAGACAGTTGGTCTGCGAGTTCCTGACCACACACTTGCTCTCGCATTTCTCGCAGCATTTAAGAAGATTGGTGGCAAAGGAGTCGCTGCGCCAAGTGCTAATCGTTTTGGCCACGTCTCACCAACAACAGCGTCAGCTGTGCATGAAGAGCTCGGTCAATACCTCGATGCAGACGATCTGATTCTTGATGGTGGTCCTTCAACTGTTGGGGTTGAGTCAACAATTATTGATTGCACTGCAGTTGCACCACGCGTGCTTCGACCAGGTGCTGTCACAGTCGAAATGATTGAGGCGGTTACCGGTCTGACAATGATTGATCGCGATGATCTCATTCGAGTAAGTGGTTCACTCGAGAATCACTATGCGCCTTCTGCGAAGGTTCTCCTTGATGTGAAACCGGAATCTGGCGATGGGCTTATCGCTCTCAGCTCTTTCGAAACTCCCACGGGAGTAATTCGATTAGCCTCTCCTATTAATAATGAGGACTTTGCTCGCCAGATGTACTCCGCACTTCGCAAGGCAGATAGCGAAGGAATCGATCGAGTTGTGGTGTTACAGCCAGAGGGTGACGGAATCGCCATCGCGATCCGCGACCGACTTAAGCGTGCGGCAGCGGGGCGCTAGCACTCACTTCATATTGTGACTGGTCTGTTACTAATCAGTACCTATTCTCTTTATTGCTAGGGAGGTCTACCTTCGATGGCATAGAGGCGACGGCTTCTATGTATATCAAAGGAGATATAGATGACCGATTACGTTGCACCCGGTCTACCAGGTAGCAAGGCAACATTTAAAGCACGTTACGACCACTGGATCGGCGGAGAGTATGTAAAGCCGCAATCCGGGCAATATTTTGAAAATGTCACTCCAGTAACAGGAAAAGTCTTCTGTGAAGTAGCGCGTGGAAATGCAGCAGATATAGATAAGGCGCTAGATGCAGCACATAAAGCTGCACCAGCTTGGGGTAAGACATCGGCAACTGCTCGCGCAATCATTCTCAACAAGATTGCAGATCGCATGGAGGCAAACCTCGAGGCAATCGCTGTAGCGGAGACATGGGATAACGGAAAGCCTATCCGTGAAACTCTCAATGCAGATATTCCACTTGCGATTGATCACTTCCGATATTTCGCTGGTGCAATTCGCGCACAAGAAGGTTCCCTCGGTGAGCTCGATGAAGACACCGTTGCATATCACTTCCATGAGCCACTAGGTGTTGTCGGTCAGATCATTCCTTGGAACTTCCCAATCTTGATGGCTGTCTGGAAATTAGCTCCAGCACTTGCTGCAGGTAACTGCGTTGTTCTCAAGCCAGCTGAGCAGACTCCTGCATCAATCATGTTCTTGATGGAGCTCATCGCAGATCTCCTTCCACCAGGAGTCGTTAATATTGTTAATGGCTTTGGTATTGAGGCCGGTAAACCATTGGCTTCATCACCACGCATTGCAAAGATTGCATTCACAGGAGAGACATCAACAGGTCGCCTCATCATGCAGTACGCATCTGAAAACATCATTCCTGTCACTCTCGAGCTCGGTGGCAAATCACCAAATATCTTCTTCGCAGATGTTGCTGCGGAAAATGATGCTTTCTACGACAAGGCTCTCGAGGGCTTTACCCTCTTTGCTCTCAATCAAGGCGAAGTCTGTACATGTCCTTCACGTGGCTTGATTGATAAGAAGATCTATGACAAGTTCCTTGGCGATGTCACAAAGCGCACCCAAGCAATCATTCAGGGACATCCTCTCGATGTCGCAACAATGATTGGTGCTCAGGCTTCCAATGATCAGCTCGAAAAGATTCTTTCCTATATTGATATTGGAAAGAAAGAGGGAGCAAAGTTAATTACCGGCGGTGAGCGCGCTGACCTCGGCGGAGAACTCTCTGGTGGTTATTACGTCACCCCAACAATCTTTGAAGGCAATAACAAGATGCGCATCTTCCAGGAAGAAATCTTTGGACCTGTCGTATCTGTTACTTCATTTGATGGTTATGACAATGCGATGGAGATTGCTAACGACACTCTCTACGGTCTTGGAGCGGGCGTATGGTCACGCGATACCAACACTGCTTATCGTGCAGGTCGTGAGATAAAGGCTGGCCGTGTATGGACCAACTGCTATCACGCATATCCTGCAGGAGCTGCCTTCGGTGGATATAAGTCATCAGGTATCGGTCGTGAGACCCACAAGATGATGCTTGATCACTATCAGCAGACAAAGAACCTACTCGTTTCATATAACCCAAACAAGCTTGGATTCTTCTAAGCCGTACTAACCTACAGAGATGGAGATTCCACCACGCGTTGAGCTAACTCCAGATGCCGAAGAGCTTCTGCGAAAGTTAACTGCAACTCACGGACCTTTGATGTTTCATCAATCAGGTGGGTGCTGTGATGGATCTTCGCCGATGTGTTACTTAGCTGGCGAATTCCGCGTAGGCGGAGCTGACGTCAAGCTAGGGGATTTGAAGGTGGCTGACATCCAGGAACCGATCGGTTTCTGGATGTCAGCTTCTCAATTTGAATACTGGAAGCACACTCATCTCACCGTCGATGTTGTGGATGGTCGTGGTGGGGGATTCTCTCTTGAGTCGCCTGAAGGCAAGCGCTTCCTTATTCGTTCCCGGCTATTCACCGATGAAGAATGGAAAATTCTCGAAGAGCATCCCGTAAGTACCGGTGCTAACCTCCCTGCGTGAATACCAAAGGCTATGCAGCGCTTGAAGCAGGTGCAGATCTCGTTCCTTATCAATTCGACCGCCGCGAAGTTGGCTCTCATGATGTTGAGATAGATATTAAGTACTCAGGAATCTGCCACTCAGATATTCACCAAGCCCGACAAGAGTGGGGTCCAGCGCTCTTTCCAATGGTTCCAGGGCACGAAATTGCAGGAGTTGTTAAGTCAGTTGGCTCATCAGTTTCAAAATTCAAAGTAGGCGATCACATCGGAGTCGGCGTATTTATTGATTCTTGCCGCACCTGTGAAAACTGCCAACGCGGATTGCAGCAGTACTGCCTACAAGGTATGACCGGTACCTACAACGGATACGAACGAGATGGTAAGACCGTTGCAATGGGCGGTTATAGCGATCGCTTTGTCATCAATGAAGACTATGCAGTTCACATTCCAAAGAATCTTCCTCTCGATGGAGTTGCTCCACTTCTCTGTGCGGGTATCACACTGTACTCACCCATCAAACATTGGAATGTAGGACCGGGTAAGAAAGTTGCTGTGATGGGTCTCGGTGGACTTGGCCACATGGGAGTTAAGTTTGCAGTCGCACTTGGTGCAGAGGTGACAGTGCTTTCTCACTCACCTTCTAAAGAGGCAGATGCAATGGCAATGGGTGCTCATCACTTTGTGTCTACAAAAGATGCTGAAAACTTCAAATCTATTGCTCGCTCCTTTGATCTCATTCTCAACACTGTGAGTGCGGAGATTGATATCAATCAATATCTCAATCTGTTAAAGCTCGATGGCACTCTTGTAGTTATCGGACTTCCAGGTAAACCGTATGCAGTGCATGCAGGAGTCTTGCTTGGGGCGCGCCGCTCTATGGCTGGCTCAATGATTGGTGGAATCCCGGAGATGCAGGAGATGCTTAATTTCTGCGGCGAAAAGATGATCGTCAGTGATGTCGAAGTCATTAAAGCCGAATACATCAACACGGCCTACGAGCGCACCGTCAATAGCGATGTGAAGTACCGCTTCGTTATCGACGGTTCGACCTTCTAAAGAAATAGCGTAAGATTCGCTACGTTTGCGGCTCGCCGCAGACGGTGGGGCCTATAGCTCAGTCGGTAGAGCAACGGACTTTTAATCCGTGGGTCGACGGTTCGAGCCCGTCTGGGCCCACT
>JBFYJI010000013.1:0-25323 GCA_041311505.1 Candidatus Nanopelagicales bacterium
CTTCTTGGTCTTGCTTCAGGTGGGGTTTACATAGCTAACTGCATCGCTGCAATTACTGGTGGTCTCTTACACCACCGTTTCACCCTTACCAATATTGCTATTGGCGGTCTGCTTTCTGTTGCACTTTCCCGCGGATTGCTCCGGGTGGGCGTTACCCACCACCTTGCTCTATGAAGTCCGGACTTTCCTCGGTATATCTTGCGATATAACGCGGTGATCCAGGCGACTCTTCTTGAATAAAGGATAGAGCTTTGATTCTGCTACTACCAAAACTATGCTTGCTCACATGGCAAATATCGGCAATATGTACGGTCCTGATTTCACATTCCTCGGAGTCCCACGTTGTGACCTCGATGATCCTCAGTCATATGCTGATGCAGATGTTGTGATTGTGGGAGCGCCTATCGATGCTGGTACTTCATATCGCTCTGGTGCAAAGTTTGGCCCTCAAGCCATTCGCGGCACCGATTACCTTCCACATGATGGTGAACGCCCACATATGGCTCTCCGCGTTGATGGACTTAAAGACCTTAAGGTTGTCGATGCCGGCGACTTAATGATGCCATCAGATGATTTATCAAAGTGCCTTGCAACACTTCGTGAGGCAACAGCGAAGATTGCGCGCTCTGGCGCAATTGCACTTGTCTTGGGTGGAGATCACTCAGTTACTTCTGCAGATGTTGCCGGAATTGCAGATCACCGCGGACTTGGAAAAGTTTCAATGATTCACTTTGATGCTCATGCTGATACAGGTGATTTGCAGAACGGTTCACTTGTGGGACACGGCACACCCATGCGACGACTGATTGAGTCAGGAACTGTTCGCGGTGATCGCTTCTTGCAGGTAGGTCTTCGCGGTTACTGGCCAGAAGATGCAACACTCAAATGGATGCGCGATCAGAAGATGCGCTCCTATGAAATGACAGAGATTCACAACCGTGGCCTCAAAGCTGTTCTCGATGAATCTTTTGGAATATTGACAGACAATACGGATGGAGTTTTTCTCTCCGTCGATATCGATGTTGTCGATCCAGGAATGGCACCAGGCACAGGTACTCCAGAGCCAGGTGGACTTACCTCACGCGAATTGCTTGAAGCGGTTCGACGTATTTGTATCGAACTTCCAGTGGTTGGTATCGATGTTGTTGAGGTAGCTCCTGCATTCGATAGCGCTGATGTCACCGCTATGCTTGCAAATCGCGTGGTACTTGAGGCGCTCAGTGGTATTGCATTCCGCCGTACTGGTGGAAGCTACAACCCTGCCCGCAATCTTCTCGATCGCTAACGAGTTCCAGATCTGCTCGAAACGATGTAATTTCGAGAGACAATCATCGGCGAGAACGATGTATCGGTTGGAGTAAATACCACCTTTACAAGGTTAATTCCGTGGAGAGATGGCTTCCAATTACAGCGTGATGTGTAGCTGCCGCTTGAGCCAGAGTTCGAAATAGATGAGCAGCCAGAGATTTTCTTGCCGTTGACCAAATAAGTGCTCTTTCCGGGGAGATTCATCGTCATGTCTAACGCTTGTACTGAGCGATAAACGGCGGATGAAACCGAATTGGAGAATTGAAAGCTGGGAACTAGCGGCGTGTAAAGGTAGGAATTAATCTCAGTCGATGTGAGGGCGCGATCGTTCCAGATAGAGACAGAGAAAACTTTTCCGCTCGGCGAAAACTCTCCACCATCGTCTGTAAAAAAGGGCAAGGTAGATAGTGGCGAAACACGAGCAATTGAGCCCGATGCGTATTGAAATCGTTGTGTTGTGGTGGATGTTGTCGAATCAGATGTGTATAAGGTGATGTATTGCGGATTGCGAGTGAGAGTCATCGTGATGATGTCGTTTGCTGCATAAATAGGCGAAGTTGAAGACACATAGTTGTAGTAATCGATATGTCCACTTAAGAGATAAAGACCAATATCTCCTTCATTAAAATTTAGGATTCTCGAATATCCGGTGAGGTAACTCACCGAGAACTTAATCGTGATTGTGTAGGTATCTGACATTGAGTAACTACCTAGCGATAGCCCTGGACCATTTCCAGAGGCTCCTGCCCACTGCCAATATCCGTCACCGGAGCTTGTTCCAAATATTCCAGAAGTGATGCACGACCAAGCAGGACACGCTGTAGATGGGCCAAAAGTTGCAGATCCAATTGTTGGTGTGAAATTTCCATCAAACTCAAACTTATAAGTGGGAGTTGATGGGGTTGAAGCGTGAGAAATGGTTGGAAGCGAGAGAGTGGTGAAGCAAAGAAGGGCGAGAGAAAATCCAGTGATGAGTTTCCTGGAAAGTGACGCCACCCTTGAAGTCTAGAGGGTGGCGAGTATTGCTTCGATATCGCTGATGTGAGTCCAAGGGTTCACAATCGCAAATCTGAGTATTGGCTCTCCCTTGTGAGTGGATGGAGTCACAAAGCCAATCTGATCTGCGAGCAGTTTATCGCTCCATGCTGAGTAATCAGCCAACTTCCACCCCTTTCGGGTGAAGGCAACAATGGAGAGAGTTGGCTCGCGTAAAAGCTCGAGATTGGGGTGGGCTTTGATTAATTCGGCTGCTGCTCGGGCAATATCCATAGTCTTTGCGATTGCATCGCTATATGCCTTTGTGCCATGTGCTGCGAGCGAGAACCAGAGCGGAAGGCCGCGGGTTCTTCGAGTTAATTGAATCGCATAATCAGATGGATTGAACTCATCAGAATCAGTAAGTGCATCGAGATAGCCAGCATGTTGAGTATGTGCACGCCGCCCAAGCTCGGGATTGCGGTAGATGAGTGCGCATGCATCAAAAGGCGCGAAGAGCCACTTGTGTGGATCAACGATAAATGAATCCGCATTCTCAACTCCTGCAAAGAGTTTACGAGTCTGCGCATGTGCAAGACCTGCCAATCCATATGCACCATCAACATGGAACCAAATCTTATGGCGATTGGCTACTTCGCCTACAGAAGGTAGATCGTCGATGATTCCAAGATTTGTCGTACCGGAAGTTGCAACTATCGCGCAGATATCTCGATCTGAATACTTACTGCGATATGCATCAATCGCCCTCTTCACATCAGCCCCGCGCATAACACCGTCAACACCAACATCTACTTTGATGAGATCGACATCCATTACTTCGGTTGCAGATTGAATAGAAGAGTGGGCTTCACTAGAGCAAGCAACTGCCCACCGCTTAATATCTGGATGGTTACGTTGTGCCTCTTTACGTGCTGCAACAAGAGCTGAGAGATTGCCGATTGTTCCGCCTTGAACAAATACTCCACCAGCGCTCTCTGGAAGGCCAGCAAGATCTGAGAGCCAACGAAGAGTCTGGTTTTCAGCAAAGACAGCTCCAGCACCTTCAAGCCATGAACCTCCATAGAGTGCAGAGGCTCCCACGACGAGATCAAAGAGGTTTGCTAACTCTGTTGGAGCGGATGGAATAAAGGCTAAATATCGTGGATGGTCTGTAGAGATACATGCAGGTGCAAGAGTTTCTTTGAAGAGTTGAAGAGTTTCACTTCCGCCAAGACCTTCTTCGGTAATGGTATTTCCAACAATGGAGAAGAGCTCTTCTTCAGACTTTGGACCATCGAGTGGAGGGTTATCTTTGAGGCGAGTGAGACTGTACTCAAGAATCTCTTGAGCAACCTTTTCTATCTCGGGTGTGAACTCATGCATGTGGGGGAGTCTAGTTAGTCAGCGCGGTTAAAGCCCAGAGGATGGCGAGGAGATCAATAAACTCTTGCGCTAGAGCGCCTCGACTTGGAGAGAGAACTCCAAGCGCGCCGCAGATCATTCCAATAAGAGCAAGGCCCATACCTAGTCCAGCTGCTTGGAGCGCTTTGCGACGACTTCTCTGAGCAATCTCAATCGCTCGTGTGAGTCGATCAATTGAATCTTCGACAATGACAACATCTGCTGCCTCGCTCGCTGCTGAAGCACCACGTGCGCCCATAGCAACACCGACATCTGCAGCAGCTAGGGCTGGAGCATCATTGATTCCATCGCCAACAACAACGACAGAGCCGTGTGCTCTGCTCTTAATATCTCGTGCAATCTCTAACTTTCCTGCTGCAGTGATATTGGAATAGATTTCTGAAATTCCAACAGCATCTCCAACTTCTCGTGCAGTCTCTTCGCGATCACCTGTCACTAATGCAATATGTGCTACTCCAGCTGAGCGAAGAGCGCTGACCATCTCTCTCGATTCACTGCGGATTGGATCTCTCAAGCCAATAACACCCATCAAAGTTCCATCTATTTCGATACCGACCATGAGGGGGTGTGAGAAGTGAAGCCATTGAGGTTTATCACCAGATATTTGACCAACCTGAATCTTCTTCCCTTCAATGACTCCAGAGATGTGATGGCCGACCTCTTCTGTAACGCCGGTGACATGCAATAAAAAAATATCTCTCGCCTTTGCAGCATTGACTAGCGCCTTAGCGACGACATGAGGGCTGAATTGATCTACAGATGCCGCTAATTGAACTATCTCATCATCTGATAGCCCTGGTGCAGCATTGATATCGGTGATTGCTGGCCCACCGTGGGTAAGTGTTCCCGTCTTATCGAGCAGAACTGTCTCAACGCGTGAGAGTGATTCGAGGACTGCGCCACCTTTAATGATTGCTCCATTCTTGGCGGCGCGGGATAGTCCAGCTACAACCGCAATGGGGACTGCAAGAATGAGTGGACATGGAGTTGCAATAACGAGAACAGCGACGGCGCGTTTGGCATCTCCAGTGATCCACCAAGCGATTGCAGCAATAGAGAGAGCAAAAGGGAGGAAGCGAAGTGCCCACACATTTGCGATTCTTACGCCGGGAGCCGAGTCTGCTTGTGCTTGTTCGACAAGTGAAATGATTCCTGCGTAGGTACTAGCTTCAGCAGTTGTAGTTGCTGTGAAGAAGAATGGCGATCCCGCATTGAGAATTCCGCTAGATATTGGATCCCCAGTATTTCGGGATACAGGTAGGGGTTCTCCTGTAAGGGCTGACTCATCTAGGGTTGCACCCTCAAGCAATTCACCATCCGCGGGGACAATCTCACCACTGCGGACCAAGAGCAGATCGCCGATGGCGATCTGCGAAACAGGAATCTCATCTACTTCTCCATCACTATTCTTGCGATGGACTGTTCGAGGCATTCGCGAGATGAGCGATTTCAATTCGCGCTCTGCTCGCCCTTCTGCCCATTTCTCAAGAATTCGCCCAGTCGTCAGCATCAAAACAATTACGGCGGCTGCAAAATATTCCTTAGTCAAGACGGCGCCGATAATTGCAATGAAGGCTAAGAGATCTGCGCCCATGGCAAATTTGCCTAATCTGCCAAAGAGGCTACTGAGCATTCCACTAGGTTACTTCTCGCAATGAGGAATAGAATGGATATATGAGCGAGGTAACAATCTCTTTTCTCGGAGCGACAGACACAGTCACAGGCAGCAGATTCTTAGTGAGTTCGGGGCAATCCAAAGTCCTCGTCGATTGTGGTCTCTTCCAGGGTTTGAAGGCGATTCGAAAGAAGAATTGGGATCCATTTCCCGTGGACGTTAAAACAATTGATGCAGTGGTCTTAACTCACGCCCACTTAGACCATTGTGGCTATCTTCCATTGCTCACTCGCCAAGGTTTTGAAAATCCAATTTACGCAACGAATTACACGGCAGAACTTGCAAGCGTAATCCTTCATGACTCAGCGCACTTACAGATGGAGGATGCGAAATATGCAGCAAAGAAGGGGTACTCAAAGCACGAGATTCCCCTTCCTCTCTATAACGTCGATGATGCAGAAGCGGCACTAAGACTCTTTAAACGAACCTCATTCCGAGTTCGAACCCAAGTTGCAAGCGATGCATGGGTTACCTGGTATCCATCTGGTCACATTCTCGGGTCATCTTTTATTGTTCTCGAGATTGCAGATAAGAAGCTGCTCTTTACCGGTGACATGGGTCGCAATAACCATCCATTGCTTTCAAATCCTGATTTACCGCCACAAGAGTTCTTCGACGCCGTACTCACCGAATCCACTTATGGAGACCGTCTCCATGATGCAAAGCCTGAGGATTTTGCGCGCGAGCTCAATGCCGCAATTAAGCGTGGAGGCTCAATCCTTATTCCTGCCTTTGCCGTTGACCGTACCGAAGTTATCTTGATGGCTCTCCGTGATTTGATGGAGAAGAAGTTAATACCGATTATTCCTATCTATGTAGATTCACCAATGGCCCTTGCTGCACTCAATTTTTATCGAGATGCCATCGCTAAGAACACCCCAGAGATTAGAAAAGGTGTATCTGATCGTTGGGCAAATCAAGATCCATTTGATGCAGGGCGTTTAATGCAAGCTCTGACGCCGGAAGAATCTAAGAAGATCAATGAGATTGATGAAACCTCAATCATCATCTCTGCAAGTGGCATGGCAACCGGTGGGCGAGTAGTGCACCACCTCGAACACATGCTCCCTAATCCCAAGAACACAGTTATTTTGGTGGGCTATCAAGCCGCTGGAAGTCGAGGTCGACTCCTGGAAGATGGCGTCTCCGAGTTGAAGATGCATGGAAAGTTAATCCCAGTACATGCGCACATCACAAAAGTTGAGAGTTTCTCTGTGCATGCAGATGGCGATGAGTTGATCGCCTGGCTTTCACAAGCGAAGAAGCCGGGGAAAGTCTTTGTTGTTCATGGAGAGCAAGGCGCCCAAGAGACGATGGCGGCTCGCATCTCAGATGAACTTGGGTGGAACTCAATAGTTCCTAAACCCGCTCAGGTTATCGCCATTTAACCACCCATCACTCAGCAAATCTTCAGGAATACCTGACATTCTCTCCTTATGAGAGAGAAGCTCCTGCGCGATAAGTACTGGTCAATCGGTCTCGCTTCACTGGCGATTGCATCGGGCTTCTTGACCCTTTGGAAGTTGCAGGATGTAGCGCGGTCTGAGTATTACGCTGCAATTGCTCGAAGCATGAGTAGTAATTTTGGAAACTTCTTCTTCGGAGCAATTGATCCTGCCGGAACTGTCACACTCGACAAGATTCCTGGTTCGTATTGGGTTCCAGCAGTCTCTGCTCGAATCTTTGGGTTTAGTACATGGGCAGTTACTGCACCGAATGCAATTGCAACCGTTGCACTGGTAATTGTTGTTGCTATTACAACGAAGCAACTATTTGGTCGCACCGCAGGAATTTTGGCAGGCGCGATAGTTGCAACTACTCCAATAGTTGTTGCTGTCTCGCGCTCTAATCAACCTCAATCATTCTTCTTATTGACCATAGCAATTGCAGGACACTTTGCAGCTAAGGCGCTTGCGCAGAGCAGTCGAAAGTACTTAGTAATTACAGGCGCTTGGATCGCGCTTGCATTTCATACCTACATGCTTGTTGCCTGGGCTTTATGGCCTGCATTGATTATCGCCTGGTTCTTCACCAGCGGTGCAACGCTCAAAAAGATTATCGATCTCGCCATCGCAGGATCAGTTTCCCTTCTTCTCTCACTGACCTGGATTCTCATCGTGGCTTTAGTACCCGCCTCACATCGTCCATATATCGGCGGTACTTATCACAACAATCCTTTTGAGATGGTCTTTGGATATAACGGATTAGGTCGATTTACGGCAACGACTTCAGCGCTCTCATCCGCTACCGATGATCCAACATTTAGATCATTTACTCCACCATTTGGAGGAAGTGCGGGGTTAGGTCGAATATTTTCTGTCAATGTCGCCGGTCAGATTGCATGGATTCTCCCCACTGCGATTGCAGCTATCGTCATCATTGCACTCTTACGAGTATCTCGGCCCTTATTAATTTTCTATATATTATGGATAGTTACATTCTTTACGATGTTCTCACTCGTAGCAGGCATACATCAGTTCTACACAAGTTCACTCGCAATCCCGGTGGCAGTAGTTGCCGCAGGGGCAATAGCTCTTGCAGTAAAAGAGACTAAACATTGGCATATAGTCATTCTTCTCAATGTTGCAGGGCTTACCGCTCTCTATATCTCATCTCTCTACAGTGGATATATGAAGTGGGCTACCTATATGCAGTTAGCGGTAATTTTGATTTCAGTGGTTCTACTCTTTAGTGAAGCTGAGAAGTTTAGGAAGTTCGTTATTCCAGCGCTTGTAATTCTCGGAGTTGTATTTACGCCAGCAGCATGGGCGGTAGATGCGCACAACCACACCAACTCGATTAATCCAGTTGCAGGTAGCGGTGATTTTGGTGGGCGTAGTGGTGGGCCAATGGGTGGACGAGGTCCAGGTAATTTCGGAGGACCGCCTCCAGGAGGTGGAAATTTTATCGGAGGGCCACAAGGCGGAATCTTCGGAGAGCAGAACAACTCCGAGATGATCACCTACCTCAAGACCAACCGTAATGGTGCGAAGTTCTTGCTAGTGACATTTGGTGCGCAGACTGCAGCTTCATATATCACTGCAACCGGTGAGAACATCATGCCTATTGGTGGATTTGATGGCCAGGATCCAACGCCAACACTTGTTGCATTTAAGAAACTCGTAGCAGATGGCGAAATCCGCTATGTATTAGTTGGCGGCAATGGAATGGGTAGAAATGGAGAAACCCAAGCGAGTTCAGAGATCTCCACTTGGGTTTCATCCAATTGTTCTATCGATACCAATGCACCGACTTCAAACCTTTATCTTTGCTCTAAAGGGTAAAACGAGGGTATTCGTCTGTCACCATAAGTAATGCATATCCGGTAACACGATTCCAGAATTGAATTGTGCCGAGTATGTATGAGACCGCCCACTCTGGATATGTGCCAGTTGACCATGTTGTAAACCAGGCAACGATTGAGACTACAAGAGCACCAATTGAGTAGAAAACGCCAACAATCACCAAAGGAATTGCAAAGACCACTTTGAGGATCTGAATTCCGCGACCAAGCTTTGCGCCGCCCTCAACATCGGGAAGCAAGACGGCAATCTTTGGATTGCGTTCGATCGATGGGTAATCATCGGTAAGCAAGAAGAGATATGCGACTACACGTGTCTGCAACTCAATGAGTGCATGGTTGAAGGAGAGTACATAACTTGGATACTTACCCGTAAAGATGAGGGCTAATAAAGTTGGGACTACGAGAAATCCACTTGTCCATCCCCAATGCGCCATCTCGGTAAATGCCGAGAGGAAGCAAGCCATGGGGAAGACGAGGATTCCACGCCAGAAGACAGTCTTCTTATCGCGGTTCTCTAATTGGTATTCGATTAGTGTTTCAACTTGATTGCTCATATACAGAGTCTATTCCCCTCTAAGCACCTTTATAGATACTCTTCAGCAATGAATTCGCAGAAAGTTGCAATAGTCACAGGTGCAAGTAGTGGAATTGGTGCTGCAACAGCAAAACTCCTCGCATCAAGGGGATATCACGTCATTGCAACCGCTCGACGCGAAGATCGACTTAAAGAAGTTGCATCTGCCCAGTCAGGGATTGAGATCTTTGCCGCTGATCTCACCGTGCAATCTGAGGTAGAAGCCCTAGCTACATTCTCGGCGCCAAGAAATCCACAGATATTGATCAATTGTGCAGGTGGTGCATTCGACTCAGCGACCGTTCTCGATGGTGACCCAGATATCTGGCGCAAGAGTTATGAAGTTAATGTCATCGCCACCTTGAGAGTGACACAGGCAATCACTCCACTGATGAAAGATGGCGGACATATCGTGATCGTGACTTCCACTGCTGGCCACCGCGCATATGAGAATGGTGGAAGTTATGTCGCAGCTAAATTTGCGGAAACTTCTCTGGCACATACCCTCCGCCTCGAGCTCAATGGATTGCCGATCCGCATCACTGAGATTGCGCCAGGAATGGTGAAGACCGATGAATTCGCTCTCAACCGTTTTGATGGAGATTCTGGAAAGGCGGCGAAGGTCTATGAAGGTGTTGAAGAGCCGCTGACCGCAGAGGATGTTGCCGAGTCAATCCGTTGGTCCATCTCACTGCCAAACCATTTCAATGTCGACAGCATGGTGATTCGTCCGATTGCACAAGCTGCAAACCATAAGGTCTTCAGAAAATAATGAACGTCATTCTTCGCCCGTATCGCCCTGAAGATTTTGATCGCATCTGCGATATTCGAGGTCTCGATACTCCAGAACGACGCCAACGTTTTATCGCGCGCCTTGAGAAGCCGGGAGAGTGGAGTGATCACTACCTCCATCTCGCGATTGAAGCAGATGGCCAATTGGTAGGAGACCTTCAACTGCGTCATTGCAGTTACACAACACCTCCAGGATCGTGGGATATGGGAATTGAAGTTGCTCCAGAGCTCCAAGGAAAGGGAATCGGAACAGCGGCGCTTACAGCGGCGGCCGAATATGCCTTTGCCAATGGAGCCCATCGTGTTGAGGGATCGACTGATGAATCAAATATTGCAATGCGCAAGGCATTTGAGAAAGCTGGATGGAAATTTGAAGGAGTCTTAAAAGCGCTCTTCGTTGAAGATGGCACTCCTCACGATTATTACTCTTTTGCTATTACGAAGTTCGATTAATTCTTTACGACTCGATACGTTTCAAGAGTTGAATCAGTTGCATATGCGATGCGAACTCCAGCATCTTTTGATGCCTTTAATCCTTCAAGGATTTGAGCTGTAAGAACCTCTCCAGGTGCAACAACTGCAACTCCTGGTGGATATGGTGCGATGAGATCTGCAGATATTCGACCTTCAGCGTCATGAGCAGCAACCATCTCGGTCTTTGCAAAGTAGGCATCACGCATTGAAATTCCGCGCTGCGGTGTAACTGACCAACTAAGAGCAGTTGCACTTTCGCGCCGCTGACCTTGATGGCGCTTGAGGATAGGAATGAGGACATCAATAAGGCGCTCGAACTCCTGCCAACTATCGGCAAGAGTTGCCAGAAAAACAATGGTGTCACGATCTGCCATCTCTACGCGGATGCCCGCTTCTTGAAGATCACGTTCTATATCAACGCCAGAGGCACCTAACTGCTGAACTCGAAGGACAATCTTCGTCGGATCAAATCGACCTGCGGGAAAATCTGAAGGATAGAGAAATATAGGGAGAGCGAATTCAGATTGAACAACCTTCTTAAATTCAGTGACGTTCTTCAGAAGTGTCTCATTGAGCTCTACGCCACGTGTTTGAAGAAGAGCACGTACTCCATCGATAGAGGCTAGAGGTGCTCCAGCAGGTGAGGTTGTATGAGTTGTTTCAACACTCTGTTCGAGGCGATCAAAGTTGAGATATTGACCGCGCGCCATTAAGAGTGCAGATGCGCTATACCCAGGTAAAGCTTTATGCACGCTAGTGATGAGTGCATCTGCACCTAATTGAAATGCATGTCGCGGAAGATCAGGATGAAATCCAAAGTGTCCGCCCCAGGCTGCATCGAGAATTACTGGAAGAGATTGAGCATGTGATGCCTCAATCAAGAGCGGAAGATCGGAGATTGTGCCGAGATATCCGGGCTCGGTAAGAAGAACTGCAATCGGTTTTTCTGCAAGAGCCTTCTTCAACTCATCAAGGGAAATTCCGATGGGAGTGCCAGTGTTGGTTTCGATCTCTGGAGACATCCAGATTGGCTCAAGACCTGCTAAGACAAGTGCAGAGAGAATAGATCGATGAGCAGTGCGAGAAATTGCGACCTTATCTCCAGGTTGACCAAGTGAGAGAACTATCGCCTGATTGGCATGAGTTGATCCACCGGTTGAGAAGCGTGCGTAATCTGCCCCCCAGAGATCTGCGGCGCGTTTCTCTGCCTTCTTTAAAGTCTGATTGGTGAGTTTAATTTCATCGAGGCCACCATAGAGAGGTGTATCTGAATCAACGACTGCACCAAGGCCCGCATCAAGGCGCGAAGCCTTCTGCTTGTGGCCTGGAATTGTAAAAGGGGTCTTGGAGCTCTCGAAGTAAGAGAGATAAGCATCGAGAAGCGGAGCGCTGTCGCGCAGGTCACCCTTGCGTGCTTTCACCATGTCACAAGTCTAACTGGCAAAGAGCAATCGAATTGGCGCTATAAATATCAGGGCTTAGACTTTCACCATGACAGAGAAGCTCCCACAATCACGCCACTTGGCCACTGAGATTCCAGGGCCACTTTCCATCGCTGCAATGCAGCGCCGCAAGGAAGCAGTCTCAGGCGGACTAGGAACAGCGATTCCTGTGATTGTAAAGCGCGCTTCAGATGCAATTCTTGAAGATATCGATGGCAATCGCATCATCGATCTCGGCTCAGGTATCGGTGTGACCAATGTTGGAAATGCTGCACCTCTCGTAGTCGAGCGTGTTCAAGAGGCGGTCGCTGCCTTCACTCACACCAACTTCACGACAGCTCCTTATATGGGTTACATCGAAGTATGTGAGGCGCTCAATCGCTTAACCCCAGGTTCATTTAAGAAGAAGTCAATTCTTCAAAATTCAGGCGCTGAGGCTGTTGAGAACGCAATCAAAATTGCACGTCACTACACAAAGCGCCCAGCAGTAGTTGTCTTCGAACATGCTTATCATGGCCGCACAAATCTCACCATGGCTCTCACTGCAAAAAACATTCCTTACAAGGAAGGTTTCGGACCTTTTGCCAATGAGATCTATCGCATGCCGATGCCATACCCATATCGCTGGATGGGAGATCAGGCAACCATTACTGAAGATGCACTCAAGATGGTGACAACTAAGATTGAGAAAGAGATCGGCGCACATAACGTTGCTGCAATCTTGATCGAGCCAATCCTTGGAGAAGGTGGATTTATCGTCCCCCCTAAGGGATTCCTTCCAGGACTCTCCAAGTTCGCGACAGATAACAAGATTGTCTTTATCGCAGATGAAGTGCAGGCTGGTTTTGCGCGCACAGGTGACTGGTTTGCGGTCAATAACGAGAGCGTCGAGCCTGACATGATCGTCACAGCTAAGGGAATTGCCGGCGGACTGCCACTTGCTGCAGTTACCGCTCGAGCAGAAATTATGGATTCATCACATATCGGCGGCCTCGGTGGCACTTATGGTGGCAATCCAATTGCATGTGCTGCAGCGCTCGCCGCTATTGAGATTATTGAGAAGGAGAAGCTCGTTGATCGCGCTCGCCATCTCGGTGAAATCATGAATACTGCACTTAAGGCAATTGCCGCAAAGCATCCAGAGATCGGCGAAATCCGTGGACGCGGTGCAATGATTGCAATTGAACTTGTAAAAGCTGGAAGCAAGGATCCAAATCCAGAGCTCATGACAAAGGTAATTAAGTACTGCCAGAGCAAGGGAGTACTCATCCTCACTGCGGGTTCTTACGGAAATGTAATCCGCTTCTTACCTCCACTTGTGATTACTGATGAACTTCTCAAGGATGCTATGGGCGTTCTTGCTGAAGCATTTGATTCAGTCGCTTAATGAGGCATTTCTTCATTGACTGCACCAATTGAGATAGATGTCTGGTCTGATGTCGTCTGTCCTTGGTGTTTCATAGGTCGTCGCCGACTTCAGAAAGCGATTGCACACCACGCCAATGGTCGTGAGGTAATCGTGCGGCATCGCGCATTTCAATTACAACCAGATGCCCGTGAGGTTACGCGCACCGATGAGATGCTTGCGAAGAAATACAAGGTCGATAGAGACCAAGTTGCAGCGATGCAGGCAAATGTCTGTTCCATTGCAGATGGTGAAGGCCTCTGTTACGACCTATCTGAGACTCTCTCTGGAAATACTCTCGATGCCCACCGACTTATCTTGTGGGCTGAGAAAATCGGAAAAGGAGACGAACTCCTTGAGGCTCTTTACTCTGCTTACTTCGAGAAGAAGCTTCCTATCTTCACCCACGAAGACCTCATTGCAATTGCAGCAACTGTTGGAATCGATACCAGTGAAGCTTCGGCGCTTCTCAATTCTCAAGAGTATGCAGATCAAGTGCGCCAAGACCAGTCGTTGGCGAGCCAACTCGGTGCAAACGGCGTGCCTTTCTATGTAGTAAATATGAAGTTTGGAATTTCGGGCGCTCAGCCTCAAGAGCACTTCGATGCGATCTTCACCAGCGTAGATCTCTAGCCGCACCTTCATTTCACCCTTAAATGTCACCCTAAAAGGGGTGATTTTCTCTCGCGGGTAACCCCTCTATGGGTGGATTCTTCTCTTATGGCATCACCCGTCCCAACGATTCAGGGAGTCACCCTCTCTCGCACGATGCCACCCGCTCTACCTCCTCACTTTCTCACCCGAAGCCACCTCTTTCCGCTGATCGATAACTCTGTCTCGGGTTCAACGCTAGTGATCGCCCCAGCTGGTTATGGAAAGAGCTCGCTCGTTGCTGAGTGGGCTCAGCAATCTGCGAGGAAGGTAATTTGGTTAACAATCTCCGGAAGCGACGCCCTTCAAGATATGTCGAGCCTCTTCGTTCAAGCAACGCGCAACGTAATCCCTGGTTTTGGAAAGTGGTTTGAAGAGAATCAACCAATGCGACCTTCAGATGTAGTTCGTATGTGGAGCAATGAACTTCTCGCACTTGGTGGTGAGTATGTATTTGTTCTCGACAATTTGCGCGATGAGAGCAAGGGTGATGTCGAAATCGAACAAAAATTGATCGAACAGTTTCCCAACAATGTCCACTTCATCGCAATTCGCCGTACACATAGCCAGGAGTTGTTGGATCTTCTTGGCTCTCGCGGACCTCTCAAGGTTCTAGGAACAAGCGAACTTAGATTTACTCCAGAAGAAATTGCAAAGTTAGCTTCTGTCATTGGAGTAAATCTCACACAAAGTAAGAATCTCGCAGCTGTTCAATCGGTACAAGGATGGCCAAGTGCTGCATCACTCATTCTCTCCCAAATTGAAGTTGATCCAGACTTAGATTTTGATCGAATTATGCAGAATCAGGATGGTCCGCTCCCTGCACTGGGTCGAGTAGCATTAGCAAAACTTGATGAGAAGAGCAGAGGGACGCTTACACAACTCTCAATTGTGGAGGAATTCAGCTTGACTCTCGCCCGTGAGATATTAGGCGAGAGATTCGATTACTCGATTATCACGGCGCTGGCTAATCAAGGTGAGATTATTTCTGTAACTTCAAACCCTGATCTCACTTACACATTCTCCCCACTCATGCGTTCTATTCTTCTTGAAGACTTACGTCGAATGGATGCGCGGAAAATTGAACTCCATGTGATTCTCTCAAGATATTTCCAACGGGTAGGTCGTGCAGATTTGGCGATGGACCATGCTTTTGAAGCCGGCGATCAAAACACAGTAAGTGCGTTATTCAGAGATGCCTCTCGAGTAAAACACGCACAAGGAAAGGGCAATGACTTAATTCGTTGGGCGATCTACGCCGGACATAGTCCAGTTGATGGGACATTTAAACGTGAGACGATGGAGATTGTCGGTCTTCTTGCAAACCTTGATTTCGATGCAGCTCATGCAAAGATTGAAAAACTTCGAGTAACACTTACAAAGGCAGATGATCCCGAATTCTTTGCACAATTTACAGAAGCTTCTGCAGCTTTTCTCCACCACTCAATCTCAGATTTTGACTCTTTTGATCGCTCCTTCCAACGAGTCTTTGAGAGTGGGGGTGAAATACGCCTGGGTGTTGATGAACAATTAATGCTTCTGCGGTTAGCTGCCGGTAAGGAATTCATCCTTGAGAACACATCGGGCCTCGACAAAATCGAAGCACGAGCAAATGAATTAGCAAGTCAGTCAACATCTGAGATAACACACTCATATATCGGTGCAATTTCAGCGATGGCGCTCTTTCAGCGCGGCGAATATCGCCAATCTTATGATGTGGCTTCCATGACTCTACGCCAATTTCAACGTAATGGAATCGTGGGCCTTCTAGGACCAGTGGATGTTCATTTTGTCATGGCTCGATGTCTACTTGAGTTTTCGCGACGCGATGAAGCCTTCCAGCACTTTGAAAGAACGCTTTCTTTGGGCAGGACATGGCGTCTGCTTAATTGGCATGTGATGGCGGATGGATATTTCGCGCGCGATATTGCCATGAATAATCGCTTTGCAGATGCCCTTCAGAGATTGGCGAACACTCGCAACGTGGTGAAAATGAGTAAAGATGAGGGCAATCTTCAACAGCTCATCGATCTTAGCGAAATGTTTATTCGCCACCGAATGGGGGACTTGGAGAGGTTGGAAATTCTCGTCGCTCGAGGCTTAGATATCCGATACGTATATCAATGGCGACTAATACTTGATCAATTCAAGAAAAAGAAGGACTTGCCTGAGAAGGTGAAAGAACTACCGGGGCGCAATCCCCGTGAATTGATTTGGAAGCACTTGGCTGATGCAATGGAAGCTGGCGAAACTGAATCCGTCGCACTTGTTGAGATGGCGAAAGCTCTCAAGATAGGTGCTGAGGTTGGAGCTCGAGAAACTTTCTTAAGGCAAGAAGCGAGTCTGGGAAATCTCATTATCCGAATCGCAACTGAAAATCCAACCGTTTATAACGAAGACCTGTCAAGGGCAATACGAGAGAGAATAAAGGAGCGCGAAATGGTTAAAGCAGAGGCAGGTCAATCTCTTACCAAGCGAGAGCTTGAAATTCTAAATCACCTTGCAACGGGTCGAACACTTACTCTCATCGCTCAAGACCTTCACATCTCACAAAATACTATGAAGACACACCTTAAGAATCTCTATAAGAAACTTGAGGCCAAAGACCGCAATGATGCGATCGAGAAGGCAAAGTCACTTCTACTCATCTGATTAGTGGATACTTGGCTCATGCATGAGCCAATAATTGAGACCCCACGACTTTCTCTCCATCATATTCCAGCCGAAGGTCTCATCTCGCTCTACGAAGAGAAGAGCGATATCAAAGCTATTTCAGGCCGGAGTTTCACAAACCCACACCAAGTCCTCGTTGCAGATGAAGGGCCGCTAGCGTGGAGAGTTCCGCAAGTAAAAGCCGATCCAACAAGCAATAAATGGTTTGTCCGATTCATTGTTCTTAAAGGCTCCAACGAAGTAATCGGCAGTACCAGTTTTCACGGCGTTCCAGATGAAAATGGAATGATGGAGATCGGGATTGGTCTCGATGAGAAATTCTGGGGCTATGGATATGCAAAAGAGGCGCTCAAGGGGATGTGGCTCTGGGTCTGTGCTCAACCAGAAGTGAAGATTCTGAGATACACGGTGAGTCCCTCAAATATCCCCTCTGTAAAGATTATTCAAGGCTATGGTTTTACATATATGGGCCAGCAGATGGATGAGATTGATGGTCCTGAAGATATCTATGAGATGTCGACTGCAGATTTTGTAAAGAGGTGGGGGAGCGACCATGAGTGATGAGTTCGATGAGATTGTTGGTGAGATTGAAGATCAGCTCGATCTCACCCTCTACGCAGATATCGATGAACTCGCAGAAGAGGTTACAGCTCAGACGCTCATCGCTATAGAAAGTGGCCTCTTGGCAAATGGAGAGTTTCATCTCGTCCTTACCGGCGGAACACTCGGTGTTCAGATCTCAACAATGTTAGTGAATGCATTCAATAGCGCACCAGATATGTATAAAGGGCTCCATATTTGGTTTAGCGATGAGAGATTTGTTGATAGCTCTAGCAGCGAGCGAAATGCGGCACCGCTCCATGGAGCTGTAAGAAACGCCTATATAACTATTCATGAAACTCTTGCGCCAGATTCTCCTGCAACTATCGAAGAAGGAGTAGAGCATTACGTTAATGCGCTTCGCGGCGTCAGGATCGATCTCAACATTCTTGGAGTCGGCCCAGATGGCCATGTAGCCTCACTCTTTCCGGGAATTGCAGATTTCGATGACAAGAGAGATATCTTTGCAATTTCTGATTCGCCAAAGCCCCCATCACAACGAATCTCCTTTACTATGAAATTTATTAACGAGGCGCGAGAGGTATGGATTGTCGCCGCCGGCGAGAGCAAAGCCGATGCTGTTGCCAAAATCATTGAAGGTGATTTATCGATACCCGCCAGTTATGTCAGCGGGGCTGAGCGAACACGCCTCATTGTTGATCAGGCAGCATTTTTCGCTGAGTAGCTCCATCCACTAGACTTCATACATATTCGCACGGAGAGCTTCAATGGCGAAGCGACTCTTTTCAGCAGAGAGCAATCACAGATGAGCGCAACAACCTTTGGCATGGTCGGACTTGGCCGTATGGGTGCAAATATCGTCCGCCGCCTTCAACGCCACGAGATCACATCCGTTGTTTACGACGTTTCACCAGATTCAGTGAAAGCACTCGCTGCTGAAGGTTCTATCGGTGCAAGCGATCTCGCAGATCTTGCCGCAAAGCTCACAGCCCCTCGCATTGTCTGGGTGATGGTTCCTGCTGGCGTAACCGATTCAACAATCGCCGCAGTTGCTGATGTTCTCTCACCAGGCGACACCATCATCGATGGTGGAAATAGCTATTACAAGAACGATCTCAAGAACGCTGCACTCTTGAAGGAGAAGGGCATCAACTTTGTTGATGTCGGAACTTCAGGTGGTGTCTATGGTCTCGAGCGCGGATACTCATTGATGATCGGTGGAGATAAGGCTGTCGTTCAATCTCTCGATCCCATCTTTAAAGCTCTCTGCCCGGGAGTTGAGGCAGCAGAGCGCACACCGAGTCGTTCAGGTGAGCCAACTCAAGCAGAGTATGGATACCTTCACTGCGGCCCAACCGGTGCAGGTCACTTCGTCAAGATGATCCATAACGGAATCGAATACGGAATGATGGCTGCATTTGCAGAAGGTCTAGCAATCTTTGAAGCGGCAGATTCAATGGAGCCTTCATACGATCTCGACATTCCAGAGATCACCGAGGTATGGCGACGCGGGTCTGTTGTTGCTTCATGGCTTCTCGACCTCACCGCTCAGGCTCTTAATGAGTCGAGCGAGCTCACCGAGTATTCAACTCAGGTGAGCGATAGTGGTGAAGGACGTTGGACAGTGCAGGCTGCAATTGAGGCCGGAATTCCTGCCCATGTTCTCTCCGCTTCTCTCTATTCACGTTTTGCCTCACGTAACAATGATGAGTTCGCCAACCGTGTCTTGAGTGCTATGCGTTACAAGTTCGGCGGCCACAACGAGAAGCCGAAGGCAAATTAATGAAGGCAGATGTACTCGTTCTCTTCGGTGCCACGGGAGATCTCGCAAAGAAGAAGTTATTCCCAGCGCTCTACGATCTCGAAGAGCTCGGCCAGCTTGATATGCCCGTCGTGGGCGTTGCATCATCAAAGTGGACTCAAGAGGTTTTTCGAGACAATGTAGAGAGCGCCATCCGCGCCCGTAAATCACAACCCGATGAAGAGGTTCTTGCAAAGATTCGCGATGAAGTGCACCTCGTAGTTGGCGATTACAACAACCCAGAGACTTTTAAAGAGCTCGCTGAAGTTATCAAGGATTACAAGCTTCCTGTTATCTATCTCGCTATTGCGCCAGAGTTCTTTGCAACGATTACAGAATCACTTGCTGCCGTTGGAATCACAAAACGAGCTCGCGTTGTTGTAGAGAAGCCGTTTGGTCGTGATCTTGAATCCGCAAAGGCTCTCGATGCCGAGCTCAAGAAGCTCCTTCCAGAAGAGCAGATCTACCGTATCGATCACTATCTAGGAAAAGAGTCTGTCGAAGATCTCTTGGTATTCCGCTTTGCCAATACTCTCTTTGAGCCAGTCTGGAACCGCAACTATGTCTCCAACATCCAGATCACAATGGCTGAAAGTTTCGGCATCGATGGCCGCGGAAAGTTTTATGACGGAGTAGGCGCAACTCGCGATGTTCTGCAGAACCACCTTTTACAGGTCCTCACGATGCTCACAATGGAGCCACCTATCAGCATGGACTCTGAAGATATGCAGAATGAGAAGATCAAAGTTCTCTCTGCCATTCGCGAGATTAAGCAATCAGATGTTATCCGTGGACAGTTTGTCGGTTACCTCGATGAAGATGGCGTAGCTGAAAACTCTGATACCGAGACATTTGTTGCGATGAAGTTGCTCATCGATAACTGGCGTTGGGCTGGTGTTCCTATTTATGTTCGCACAGGCAAGAAGATGCCAGAGACTGTTCTTGAAGTTATCGTTGAATTTAAGCAACCTCCACGTGCGCTCTTCGGAAAGGCCGAGTCCAACCAGGTTCGCTTCCGCCTCGGTGCAGAAGACGGAGTTGATATCTCATTGCAGGCAAAGAAGCCTGGTACCAAGCTCGTATCTGAGACCGTCGATCTCTCAGTTGAATTCTTTACAGAATTCGGTGATCGCCAAGGTCCATACGAGCGCCTACTTCGCGCCGCTATGTTGGGAGATCACTTCCGCTTCACACGTATCGATGCAGTGCTTCATTCATGGGCGATCCTTGATGATGTGCTCAAGAGCCCTAATCGTGTCCATCCATACTTTGAGGGCACATGGGGACCAGATGAGGCAGATGAGTTGATCCCTGGCGGCTGGAATCCTGTCGGCAGCGAAGCTGATGACATCAAGCAGTCACATCACTAGCAGCTGAATTTCCTTTAATTACTTGCTTGGCCGCTGCGGTGTTTATAGCGGCCAAGGAACTCTGCTTTAAAATCGTAGAAGGTTCCGGCAAGCAAGTGCTCGCGCATCTGATCCACCAGGCGGACGATAAAACGCTCATTATGAATAGTTGCAAGTGTTGCTGCCACGATCTCTTTTCCGCGGAATAAGTGACATAGATAAGCACGTGTGTAGTTCTTGCATGTATAGCAATCACACTCAGCATCGATGGGGTTGAAATCGCGAACATAGCTGGCGTTGGAGACATTAAATCGACCTGTCATTGTGTAGACAGCGCTGGTGCGTGCGATGCGAGAGGCTAATACACAGTCGAATGTATCGACGCCATTTTCTACCCCTACAAAGAGATCTTCAGGTGCACCGATTCCGAGCAAGTGTTTTGGTTTATCTTCAGGGAGGGTTGAGTTAACCCAACTGACAATTGTTCCGAGAGACTCTTTATCGAGTGCGCCACCGATCCCGAAGCCATCGAATGAAATACCAGAAGAACTCATCGAACCTAGATCTGCTGCAGCTTCCTTGCGGAGGTCTTCGTACTGTGCACCTTGAATAACTCCAAAGAGAGCTTGATATGGCTTTGTGCTGCGCTCTTCTGTGAGTCGCTTATGCTCATCGAGACAACGAATCGCCCAGCTGTGGGTGCGCTCCATTGCAAGTTCTTGATAGGGGCGGGTGTTGTGAAGAGTCGTGCACTCATCGAAGGCAAACATGATGTCCGCACCGAGCTTGTGTTGGATTTGCATTGAAATCTCAGCGCTAAAACGGTGCATCGAACCATCGAGGTGGGATTTAAATGTCACGCCTTCATCATCGACATGAGCGAGTCGTTCTTTATTGCCTGCAATAACCTGATCAGACCTAAAGGTCTGGGCATCCATAGCAAGGACCTTCTTAAAACCCACACCGAGTGAGAGAACCTGAAATCCTCCGCTATCGGTAAAAGTGGGTTTATCCCAGTTCATAAAAGAGCCGAGTCCGCCTGCCTCATCGAGAACATCAGGACCGGGTTGGAGATAGAGATGATAGGCATTTGAAAGAAGAGCTTGAGCACCGAGATCTTCCATCGCACCCGGAAGCACTGATTTCACTGTTGCCTTTGTGCCTACCGGAATAAATGCAGGAGTCTGAATATCTCCATGGGGTGTTGAGATTGTTCCGACGCGAGCAAGACCCTTTTCGGGTGCATGTTTGATCTCATAGCTAAAGCCGGAATTCATAGTCGATATTCTTCCAGAGATTGAAGTGTGGCGATTACACTTTCAGAATGCCTACGCTCAAACTCACCGATGGCCGATTCTTTGAATACTTCGATAATGGCATCGCCTCAACCTCGGCAATCATCTTTCACCACGGAACACCAGCACATGCATCACTCTGGTCTCCATGGCTCGACCTCGCAGCAAGCAAGGGCGTCAGAGCTCTGAGTTATTCACGAGCAGGATATGGAATCAGTGATCGCAATCCTGGCCGCACAGTCCTTTCCAATAACGATGATATTCGCGAGCTGCTCGATAGCCTCGGAATACGAGAGTTCATCGCAATCGGTTGGTCTGGAGGCGGGCCACACGCAATTGCTAATAGCCTCATGAATGGATGCAAAGGAGTTATTACTCTCGCATCTGTCGGAAAATACGGCGCCCCTGATCTCGACTTTCTTGCTGGGATGGGAGCTGAGAATGAAGTGGAGTTTGGCGAAGCTCTTAAAGGAGAAGCGGCAATCACTTACTGGATGGAAGAGAATGCTCACGCTTTCCGGGAGGTCACTGCATCAGAAATCCGTGATGCTCTTGGGGGGCTCATCGGTGATGCCGATAAGAAAGCCCTCGAAGGATCAATGGCCGATGATTATGCAACTGCAACTCGAAAAGGCCTTGCAGTGAGTTTTGATGGATGGATCGATGATGACATCGCATTTGTGCACGATTGGGGCTTTGATCTCTCACAGATTTCTCTACCAGTCCTCTTGTGGCAAGGCGACCAAGATTTCATGGTGCCCCATGCGCACTCATATTGGCTCGAGAAGCACATTCCAACCAGTACTCTTCACTTCGTACGGGGGCATGGACATGTCTCGCTGATTGCAGATTACAAGGTTGCGATCCTCGATCAAGCACAGGAGCTACTGAAGTAAATGTTCTTTAAAGAATTTACCGCGATCCTTAATCCAAAGTCGCGGAAGATAGTTGCTGGCATCGCCCTCAATGCAATTGGTGGCGGAATGACTCTCTCACTGCTCCTGGTTTATCTCCACGATATGCGTGGCTTCTCAAATACCTTTGGTGGCCTCTTGCTCTCATGGGGAGCCCTTGTTTCAATCGTTGCAAGCACTCCGATGGGAGCGCTCGTTGATCGCATTGGCCCAAAGAAGGTGATGATTGCAGGGCTCTTGCTCAATTCGGCAGCAGCTTTCTCACTTTCATTTGTCACAACCCATCTTCACGCCATCCTTGCAATGACTGCGATCAATATCGCAGGCCAAGCTGTCTGGCCAAGTCAAAGCGTGGTGCTCACTCGCGTAACACCAGAGGAACATCGCCAGAAGATCTTTGCATTTAACTTCATGCTTCTTAATTTGGGGCTTGGTCTTGGAGGGTTAATTTCCTCGCTCATTATTCAGGCGGGATCACTGCGCTCTTTCCAATGGATGTATTGGCTCGATGGCGCAACATTCTTTATCTACCTTGCAATTATTGTGACGATGCATGGCGAAGGTCTCGATCGTTATGAGCCACAACCGCACGAGCCAAAGCAAGGCACCTATAGAGATCTCTTCAAGATCAAGCCGCTCATGCTCTTAGGAGTCGGCGGAATCATTCTCTTCACATTTGGATATGGAGTCATTCAAGCCGGACTTCCTATTTATGCAACACAATTCCTTGGTCTCTCACCAAAATGGCTTGGAATTATCTTCGGTGTGAATACATTTGCAATCGTCACTCTTCAACCTTTAACAATGAGAATTATTGAAAAGTATTCGAAGTACACCGCTCTCATCGCTATCGGAATTGTCTGGGCAATCTCATGGCTCTTTGTCGGAATCTCTCCGCTATTACCGATGATCGGTGCAGGAATTGCGCTAGCGCTTAGCCAACTCGTCTTTGCAATTGGAGAGATGATTCAAGCTCCGACTATTCCCACCCTTGCCAATGAACTCTCACCAGAACATATCCGTGGTCGCGCCAATGCATGGATGTCTCTTCAGTGGAGCGTCTCAGGAGTTGCAGGTCCGGCAATCACGGGACTGATGCTCGGCGCCGATCTTCCCGAGCTCTGGGTCACCGCGATGTTCCTCGGCTCATTCCTTGCCATACCCCTCTTCGTAGCGATGAAAAGGCTTGCCGTTCATCCATAAAGGTGGCAAAAAGCTCTCCATAAACGCTTAAACCGGGGTAATTCGGACTTTTGGGGTTCCCTTTTCCGCCACCATTTACTACCCTTACACGCCTACTACTCACACGTAATCTCGAATGGCGGAATATCGCCTGGAGAGCGCCTGTGGATGGTCATCGATGTATGCAAAAGTTTTGCGGTAAGGGGAGAAATTTCGTGGCTGATACAGCAGTGGTCGAGAAGGATGCGCAAGAAGTAACCCAGCGCACTCCCAAGCAGATCGCTTGGGGGCGCTTTAAGCGCAACAGAGTTGGCGTCTACGCAGGCTATGCATCGATCTTCTTTATCGTTATTGGTTTCTTCGCACCGATTATTACTCGCCTCGTTGGAGTAAATCCTCGCGAGACATATGAGGGCACACTCACCGAGTACGCAATGCCAATCGGTAAGTGGGGTGGAATCTCCCTTGCGCACCCATTGGGTATCGAACCCGGAACAGGTCGCGATGTTTTTGCGCTCGCACTCTACGGCGCTCGCACCTCATTTATCGTTGCGATCATCGCAGCTCTCGGAACAATCTCAATCGGTATGTTGATCGGTATCGCAACTGGTTACTTCAAGGGACGAGTGGACTCAAGCGTTGGACGTTTTGCTGACTTCCTTATGTCATTCCCTGGCACATTTATGATTATTGCGCTCTCACTTCCAATGGTGCAGCGCATCGAATCGACAGGTCTTGCTCATGACAATGCAGCTCGCCTCGTTGTTCTTGTTCTCTTCCTCGTCTTCTTTGGATGGACCGGTTTCTACCGTCTTATCCGTTCACAGGCGATGTCTATGCGCGAGCGCGACTTTGTTATGGCAGCTCAAGCGATGGGCGCGTCAAGCTGGCGCATCATTGTGAAGGAGCTCCTTCCAAATCTCTGGCCAACAGCAATCGTCTTCCTCTCGCTCTCACTTCCTGGATATATCGCAGCTGAAGCGACATTCTCATTCCTGGGCGTTGGAGTCCAGGCGCCAGAGGCGACCTTTGGTCTCATCCTCTCTGATGGCGTTACTTACTGGCGTGAAGATCCTGCATATCTCTTGATCCCATGCCTCATCTTGATTCTCATCGTGCTCGCACTCAACCTTCTCGGTGATGCTGTGCGCGATGCTCTTGATCCAAAGGCAAACCGCTAAGAGAAAGAAAATAAGTTTCCGTAGCAATACGGGAAGCTTCATAGCAAGAGAGGTCTCGCGAGTTTCTCTTATATGAAGTGCAGTACATCAGTTGATAAATGTCAGCTGATTTCCTACAAGGAGGACTAATGTCACGTTTGACAACACGTCGCCTCGTTGCAACAGCAACAGCTGCAGCATTTGCAGCTGGAGTTGTTTTCACAGGCGCTAGTGCAAACGCTGCTTCGGCTAAGCCGGTAACAGGCGGTACTTTGTACTTCATCACACATGCAGAACAGTTCGATCACGTAGATCCAGCCCGTGTTTACACAGGCCGCGATATCGCGTTCTTCAACTCATACATCT
>JBFYJI010000042.1:0-6786 GCA_041311505.1 Candidatus Nanopelagicales bacterium
GTCGAAATCTGCTGTTGTTACCTTAATTGGCGCGCTCATGACTTACTCCTATTTACTGAATCTATTGATCTTTAATGATTACGTTTCAAAAAATGAATATAGAAAGGATACTAGTGAGAGAGGAATTTCTCAGCGTCTAACGCGGCTTGGCAACCAGAACCTGCAGCGGTGATTGCCTGACGGTAGGTGTGATCGACGAGATCACCACATGCAAAGACTCCAGAGAGATTGGTGCGAGTCGAACGTCCCTCCACCTTTACATATCCCTCATCATCGAGTGCGACCTGTGATGTCACAAGCTCTGAACGTGGAATATGTCCGATAGCAACGAAGAGACCGGTGAATGCACCAGTGGTTTCTTCCCCTGTCTTGGTATTACGTAGTTTAAGTCCTTCAACTTTCTCTGCACCGAGAACATCAATCACCTCGGTATCCCACATAATCTCGAGCTTAGGATTGTTAAATGCGCGCTCCTGCATAATCTTTGATGCACGGAGCGAATCACGACGATGGATCAAGACAACCTTTGATGCAAACTTTGTAAGGAATGTTGCCTCTTCAACTGCAGAGTCTCCGCCACCAACAACTGCAATGGTTTGCTCACGGAAGAAGAAACCATCGCATGTTGCACACCATGAGACACCGCGACCAGAGAGACGCTTCTCATTCTCAAGACCAATCTCGCGATATGCAGATCCCATCGCAAGGATGACTGCCTTCGCCTTTACGACATTGCCAGAGCCATCTTTAATAGTCTTGATATCACCATCGAGATCCATCTCAACAACATCATCTGTAATGAGCTCTGCGCCAAAACGCTTCGCCTGCTTACGCATGTTATCCATGAGATCTGGTCCCATGATTCCATCGATAAAGCCAGGGAAGTTCTCGACCTCTGTTGTATTCATCAAGGCACCGCCTGCTGTGACAGAACCTTCGTAGATAAGTGGCTTCAACTCTGCGCGTGCAGCGTAGATTGCAGCTGTATATCCAGCAGGACCTGATCCAACAATGACGATATCGCGTACTTCGGTGCTCATGAGCGCACCTTATCGCGCCTCTATCGCTTCAGACGGCCGAGAGCCTTTGTGGCGAAGGTGCGTAAACCTGCGATTTCAGCCACCTTGAAGCGGTGGGCGATTAAGAGGTAGCCGAGGCCACTGAGAGTCAGAACGAGAGCGAGCCTGAGAGCTCGGGTAATCAGCGGCGCTGAATCATCTGCCCAACCGAGGTAGCGAGTAATCAGAAAGAGTGGCGCCATTGCAATCAAGGCTGCAGAGAAGAGTGAAAGATGTTGGCGAGCAAAGTCGCCGACGGTAAGAGTTCCTACATGCCTCTTAATGAGTCGAAGAGTTACTGAGAGGCCAACGATATAGCTAATAGAGAATGCGATTCCAAGGCCAATCGTTACTACGTCACTATCGAGTTGCCATAGGAAGAGGTATGAGAGAAGCACTGAGATCACATTGATAATCAAAATAGAAGTTACCTGTGTCTTTGTATCTTCAAATGCATTGAAACCGCGTACCAAGATCAGGTTGATGCTAAATGGAACAAGTCCTAATCCAAGGGCAGCAAGGACATATCCGATATATCGCGAATCATCGAGGGAGATTCCCATATAGAGAACCTCTGTCATTAAAGGACCAAAGAAGATGAGTGCAATTGCACTTGGAACAGTAACAACTCCCACCATCTTGATTGCACGGATAAGTTGAAGGCGAACATCTTCAACTTTCTTCGCGATTGCTAATTTAGAGAGATGTGGAAGAAGAGCAGTCACAATGGAGATAGTGACGATCGAATATGGCAAGAGCATGATGTAGTAAGCGCTTGTATATGGAGTAAAACCAACACCAGTGGTGATTCCAGCTTTTGCACTACGTACAGCTGCAGCTGTTGCAACGTTAACTGTGACGAGATAACCAAGTTGAGAGATCAATACATAGACAAGAGTCCATGCTGCGAGTGAGAAAGACTTCCCGAGACCTTTAACCCCAAAGATTGGGCGTAGCTTCACACCCGCGCGCTTAACGACCGGAATGAGTAGGAGGGCTTGAATAACAACACCTGCAGTTGTTCCCCACCCCAAGAGTTGAATCTGGGAATCGGTGATGTTTTCGATCGAGATGGAGTGGGTAAAGAAGAGAACTCCACTAAAGACCCCGATAACTACTAAATTATTAGCGATTGGCGCCCACATCAGAGGGGCGAAAGAGCCACGAGCATTGGCAACCTGGCCGAGCATTGTGAAGAGACCAAGGAAGAAGATCTGTGGAAGGCAATATCGAGTGAAGGCGATTGCGATCGCTCGTTCGTGCTCAAAGCCGATCGCAGAGAACTCTGGTGCATAGAGTCGAACCAACAATGGTGCAAAGAGCACACCAATTAGTACGAGAGCTAAGAGAATTCCAGAGATAGTTGTGACAAGGCGAGATGCAAAACCTTCACCACCATCTTCATCTGAGAAAGATCGGACTAATTGCGGAACAAATATCGCTGTGAGTGCTCCACCCACGAGAAGGTTGTAGAGAATATTCGGCATTGTATTCGCAACGTTGTAGGTATCTGCAAGAAGTGCAGTACCAAGAACAGCAACACCAAGAACTGCTCTAAAGAATCCTGTAATACGAGAGAGAATTGTTCCGACAGCCATAATCGAGGATGCGCGGAAAAGCTCATTATTTTTCATGGCGACTCCTGCGTACTCGACGGACTGATTGAGCGATTGCACCTAAGAAGAGAATGAGGGCGGCGCCTGTTGTAAACCACGTAACGCGTGAATCTATGACAGTGAGCGAGAAGTTCAGCTTTGAGACCTCACCCACAAGAGTTCCTTGCGGAGTCATAAATTGCGCCAATACCAGAGTTGATCCAGATGCCACCGCGGTAAAAGGAACAGAGATCTGAATCTGTGACTTCGGCGGAAGAGTGATATTGCTGATGTTCTCTACTTGAATACGTGAGTTCATTGGAATCAAAGAGAGACTGACTGTAGTTGCTGTATCAAATTTATTGACTAGCGTGATCGGGACCTTGCTGCTCTCAGATGTTAATTGATAGCGACCACCAACTACCTTGAGCTTTCCTGAAACTTTACGGACAGATTCGCGAGCTGAGTAGGAGAGATAGGCGCGATCTTCAACGCTGAGAAGTGGATTGAGTAGAACACCCAATTTCATACGAAGATGTGAAATTTCAGCGACGTTCATTACCTTTGAGAGGCCGAGAAGAAGGGTGCGCTCATTCCTATAAAAGCCTTGAAATTCGGGCTCTAAGCGAGACTTTCCACTTCCCCAACCGTTCTGTGAGATCACAGGGCGAGCAAAGAAGGCCTCTAATTTTTCTGCACCAATCTTGGAATAAAAGTTGATCTCACTAGGAGCGAGTTTGCGCGCGAGAGATGGATCTGGATTTCCATATGGAAGAGCAACGATGGGATTACCTGTTGTTGCCACCTTTAATTGTTGTAACCAAATCTGAGCAATGCTCTTACCTACAGGATCTTCCTTACTGTTGAAGGTATATCCATCTGCCATATCTATGATCTCATCAAGGAGATATGCATCAATCACCCATGTAGCAGTGGAGTTACCGGTAAAGAGCGCTTTACCTAAACGACCATCTGGTGTGAGAGTGGTCGCTAATTCGTTATCACGGAATGTTCCATCGAAGTTGCGATGAGGTACATCAACAATACGCACGACAGGTGTTGCAGCATCTGCGGATGGAAGAGAGATAAGAGATGTAATGAGAATTGAGAGAGCTGCAATTACCTTCTTCATAGCGCGCTCAAGACGTCAGTGGCATTGGTGCGCGCTATTAATTTCTTCTCATCTGGATAAGCAAGTTTCTCAATGATCTCTTCTAGCGGAAACCATGCAACTTCATCCACTTCACTCTCTTGTGCAGCAAGTAGACCACCACTTTCACGGAAGAGGTAGTGATGCACAGTCTTATGGATGCGCTTACCTCCGGCCATAAACCAGAAATCGATCACACCGAGAGATTTTGAGATCTCAGATTGAATACCTGTCTCTTCTGCAACTTCACGGATTGCAGCTTGCTCGGGTGTCTCACCTTCTTCAATATGTCCCTTAGGAAGTGACCAGAGAATGCGCTTACCGCTTGAATCTTTCTGATCACGTCGCCCAATCAAGAGGCCGAGCTTTCCTGTGCTATCGACGACGAGTCCACCTGCGCTGACCTCATCGACGCGCTTGGCGTATGGACGTGCACCATTCTTATTGGCGCTCTTTTTAGAAGGTTGTGGCTTAGGGCTCTTCGCTCCGCCTTCTTGCTGTACTGAATTCTGTGGGGAGCGATGCGCTGGACGCTTCCGCCTGCGCTTCTTCTTACTACCTTCGCTGCCCGCACTAGGTGCCGGGGTCATGGAGTAAGAGTACCTATTAGGCTTATCTATTATGAGTGGCGCGAAGATGAATTTAGGGCGAGAGCTCGCCTTGGCGACCCTCGTTGAGCGTGCCCCACTCGCCAGCTCTCTGGCAACAGCATTTAAGGAGAAGGGCTACACCCTCGCTCTCGTCGGTGGACCTGTCCGTGATGCGATCTTAGGGCGACTCGGCAATGACCTCGACTTCACAACAAATGCTCATCCACTTGAGACAAAGAAGATTCTTAAGAGTTGGGCAGAAAATGTCTGGGATACAGGAATCGAGTTTGGAACAATCGCAGCAAAACGCGGCGATACAACAGTCGAGGTAACTACATATCGCACCGAGAAGTATGAAGAGAGTTCACGTAATCCCGATGTTGAATTTGGCGACAACATTATTGGCGATCTCTCTCGACGCGACTTCACAGTGAACTCAATGGCACTTGAGCTCACAACTCCCACTCCAGAATTTATCGATCCATTTAATGGAATTGAAGATTTAGCAGCGAAGGTATTACGAACACCTGCAAGTGCTGAGCAATCATTCTCTGATGATCCACTTCGAATGATGCGAGCTGCGCGCTTTGCAAGTCAACTTCAATTTACTCTCGATGAAGAGGTAATCACCGCGATGCGCGATATGGCATCTCGCATCTCAATTATCTCTGCAGAGCGTATCCGTGATGAGTTTGTAAAGACTTTGATGTCACCTTCACCACGAATCGGAATAACAATTCTTGTAGATACAGGGATTGCAGATCATGTGATCCCTGAGATTCCGAAGCTCCGTCTTGAAATCGATGAGCATCACCACCATAAAGATGTCTACGAACACTCCATTACTGTTCTCGAGCAGGCAATTGCTCAAGAAGAGAGATTGGGTGGGCCCAACCTCATCAACCGTCTCGCTGCACTCTTGCATGATATTGGAAAGCCAAAGACACGTAACTTGCTTCCCAATGGTGGGGTCTCTTTCCACCACCATGAGGTAGTGGGTGCGCGCCTTACAAAGAACCGTCTCAAAGCTCTCCGCTTTGATAATGAGACGATCGATGCAGTGGAAACACTTGTAGCGCTTCATCTTCGTTTTCACGGATATGGAGATGGTGAGTGGACAGACTCTGCTGTGCGTAGATATGTCCGTGATGCTGGTGATTTACTGATTCATCTCCACCTCCTCACACGTGCAGATTGCACTACCCGCAACGTGAAGAAGGCAGAGCGCCTCTCTCGCACCTATGACGGTCTCGAAGAGCGCATCGCAAAATTGATGGAGGAGGAAGAGCTCTCCAAGATTCGACCAGATCTCGATGGCGCACAGGTGATGGAGTTACTTCAATTGAAACCATCTGCAGATGTCGGTAAGGCTCTTAACTTTCTCCTTGAGTTGAGACTTGAGCATGGCCCGCTCGGTGAAGAACGCGCACGTGAAGAGTTACTTAATTGGTGGCGGAGCCGGAATCGTCCTTAAGAAAGAATTTGCTTGGTCGCATTAGGAGCGCAGCAACAGAGAGATATGCAACACCAACGAGTAGTGGAACTACCCAGGAATCTCCACTCTGAGGAAGTAGTAACGCTCCGATAATTGCAAAGGTAACGATGCAACCATTGACGACTACGTCATAAACGGCGAAGACACGACCACGATACTCATCGCTAATCTTAGATTGCACTAGCGCGTCGTTAGTCACTTTAACGCTCTGACCAAAGAGACCTGTGATGAAAGCTGTAAGGACTAGTAAGAGTTGTGTGCGATTGATAATAAGGAAGATAGTTCCTAGTGATGCTGCAAAGAGTGAGAGGCGCATCCACCGGTGTCGACCAATCCACCTGACTCCTAAAGGTGCAACGAGAGCTCCTATGGTGAAGCCGACTGCTGCGATAGAGAGAGCGAAACTTAGCCCTGCAAGACCGGCATCGCTATTTGCAGGATCATTAAAGGTATTACGTTCCAGCAACATTGCTGTCAGAGTCAGCGCCGTGATACCACCACGATGAATTGCAGTTGCGATGATTCCTCTTGCTGCATCTTGATGGATAGATAAGAACCTAAAACCCTCACGGACTTCGATAAAACCCTCAAGGAGAGAGGCTTTACGTACTTGATGAGGGGCTGGACCAATCTCAGATTTCTTCATCAGCGCTGCAAAGAGGGCTGCAGATAGATAACCAAATGAGGCGGCGAGAACCAGGTAACCATCTGCATGATCTGCGCTCGTCATGGCATCGGTGAAACGCCTTATTAATAACCCCATCCCGCCACCGAGCACGACCCAGACAGAACCTCCAGTAACAGCGAGAGCATTAGCTGCGATCAGTGAATCCTTCGGCGCAACGAGTGGAAGTCCTGCCGAAAGACCGGCGAGAATTAAACGGTTAACACCAAATGC
>JBFYJI010000014.1:0-24351 GCA_041311505.1 Candidatus Nanopelagicales bacterium
TCAACTCTGAAAAGGGATTCGGATTCATTGCAGTTGATGGCGGAGGACAGGACGTATTCGTTCACTACTCAGCTATCCAGGGCAACGGATACAAGAGCCTCGATGAGGGTCAGGCAGTTACATTTGAGGTCGTCCAGGGTCCAAAGGGTCCACAGGCAGACGCAGTTAACCCAGCCTAAGTTCACTAACTTAATAAAAACCCCGGCGAGAAATCGTCGGGGTTTTTATTTTGCCTCAGTACCTGCGAACTACTTTGTAGGCATCGGCGGAATCTCGCCGACCTTTGCCTTACGAGCTGCAACCTCTTTCACTGGTGAGAGATCTTTACCCTTCTTCCACGCATCGAGGAACTTCCACGGAAGAACTTCACCGCGACGTACCCACCATGTATCTGCAGGAGTTGGCCATGAGATTGCAAAGTGAAGATGTGGAGATGTGCCTCGCGCGCTTCCAGTTGAACCCACCGCGCCAAGGACTCTTCCAGCCTTGACGGAAATTCCGGGTTGAATGCTAGAGGGAATAGAGCGAAGGTGTGATCCGTAATAACGAACTCCATCGCTTCCAATAATCGAGACAAAGAGACCGCCACGATCAATTCCTAAGTTTGTCTTGCCGCTCCAATTGTCTACACGGTTGACTTCATCGACAACGCCATCGATAGGGGCAATGAATTTACATCCAGCCTTAGTCAGAATGTCTGTCGCTGCATAGTCGTGGTGAGCTCGAGCATAGTTAACGTCACACCCTGAAATTGGAAAGAGATAAATAGGAGCGGCGACTGCTGGCCCCACAGGGATCAGGGTGGCCAGAATGACTGAGGCGATAAGACTCTTGCGCATTATCTAAGGCTATCGCGTGAGAAGATAAAGCATGGAGAAATTCGGATATGTGGCGATGCTGCTCTTCACTATCTGCGGGTCATTCTGGCTAGAAGTGGTTTTGAAAGTTGGAGTCCTGCGCAGGTGGCGGCAAGCAGCTTCATCTATTCTGCCTATTGCAATGATCTTTATTGGGTGGGATGCCTATGCAATCAAGCGAGGACATTGGTTCTTTGATCGCGATCAGATCCTTGGCATCTTTGGACCATTCGGGATTCCCCTTGAGGAGTATCTCTTCTTCATCATTGTTCCAATGGCTGCACTGATGACAATTGAAGCAGTTGTAAAGGTCAAACCACATTGGGGACGCAGATGACATATACAGCTCTTGCTATTACCGGCGTCTTCTTTGCAATCACCGTAGATCTCTGGGTCGCACGAACCCGATTACTCACCACAAAGAGATTCTGGACCTCTTACGCGATCATCCTGCCATTTCAATTACTGACAAATTGGTGGCTTACCTCGCGCAATATCGTGATGTATTCGCCCGATGCAATTGTTGGGGTGCGGATTGCATCTGCCCCGATGGAGGATCTTGCCTTTGGCTTTGCTCTGATATTGCTCGTGCTGATCTTGTGGGATAAACCCGAACGTTAAGCAGTAATCTCGAAGATCATTCCACTTTCGGGGCGAAGCACTGGAAGCTGCAATCCAATCGACTCAAGCTGCGCACCAGTCAGACGCACTGATGGCCACCATCCAGGATGAGCCTTTTGGAGATACTCATCTGCACTTAGTTCTTCATTGACCGTGACTGTATAGAGAGTCTCTGGATCAAGTCCTGGGATTGTCATGACAAGTGGCCCAAAGTTATCTGGGGATGTCAGCTGCATATAGGTAAAGACAGCGCGCTTCTTATTGCGTGAGACTGTTCCGTAGACCTGAGCATTACCGATGATGTCATCACTGCGAACAACATCTCCTGTATGAATGAGATCTCGATTCTTCTTGTAGAAAGCAACAAATGCCTTGAGAACAACAAGCTCATCATCACTTGCCTCTGCAATGTTCCATTCAATTCCTGCATGGCCAAAGAGGGCATTGAGAGCTCTAAATGAGGCGCTATGTGTGCGATGCATCTGATGTCCCACTGTTGGACCAATATGTGTGCCCAAGAACTCTGGCGGAATAACAAGTCCGCTCCATCGCTGAATTAATTGTCGCTCTAGTGGATCATTCATATCGGAGGTCCAGAAGCGATCTGCATGCTCGATCATTCCGAGATCTACGCGACCTCCACCTGATGCACAGGATTCAATCTCCAGCCCTGGGTGGCGACGTTTGAGCTCATCGAAGAGGCGATAGATCGCTTCGGTCTGTCGGCGCACAGCTGGTCGACCATCAGAGATTGGATCTGACAAGTGACGATTGTGATCCCACTTGATATAGGCGATGTTGTTCTCACTTAAGACGGCATCCACTTGGTTGAGGACATGGTTATATGCGCCCTCCTTAGTGAGGTCGAGAACTTGCTGCCAACGACCTTCTACAGGAATGCGTCCTGGCTCTTGCAAGATCCAATCAGGGTGAGCTCGATAGAGATCTGAATCAGCGTTGACCATCTCTCCTTCAAACCAGAGACCAAACTCAATACCTTTATCGTTGATGTATTTGATGATGGGTTGAAGCCCTTCAGGCCAGACATCCTTGGAGACAATCCAGTCACCGAGACCTTTGTTATCGGTGCGGCGTGAGCCAAACCAACCATCATCGAGCACAACACGCTCAACGCCGATTTCAGCTGCGCGATCGACAATCTTCTTGATGCCATCGAAGCTATGGTTGAAGTAGACCGCCTCCCACATATTGAGTGTGAGAGGACGTGGTCGTACTTTTGTAATGTGATTGCTACGTGAGCGAATCCACTCGTAATGGTTGTTGGTAATTCCATCAAGACCTTGATCGCTAAAAGATGCAATTGCACGGGGAGCTTTATAGCTCTCCCCTGGCTTCAGAATGACTTCTCCTGGGAGCAGGTACTCTCCTGCGCCAATCGACTTACTGCCATCAATCAAACGTTCAACGTGGTGGATATTGTTTCCAGACCACGCCATTGCAAGAGACCACGCTTGGCCGCTGCGGAATCCAGTTGAATGATTGAGCGCAACTTGAGTGATTGTGTAATCGTGTCCCGAACGACCTTCAAATCCTTCACGGGTTGTAAGACCGTAACCAATAGTGCGTCGCTGTGGTTGACGCTCTTTTGTCCAATGTCCATAGAAATCGAGAATTTCATCTGCCTGCTCTGGGAGAGGTAACCAGTAGAGGAAGTGCTCTAGGAAATAATCTGACTTTCCTAGATTCTTCACCTCTGCATCAATGAGGAGAACATCGCTGGGAGTGAGTGTGTACGTGATGACGATTTCAAGTTCAGCGATTGAATCATTGAATGTTGCCACTAAAGATTGATCCATCTGAAGTGAGCTTGTGAGTGTAAAGCGATTTGATGCAGCTATGCCAGCACGATGTCCACGCAGCGCAGGGTGTCCGATGTACCCATGTGAATGCTCACGAAGTACAAGATTGCGAGGAGAAACATCGAGACCACCATGGAAATGCGGCTTCTTCGTTGCAGCAGAGAGAGCTTGCTTGCCGGCCTCATCGAGTGAGCCAATCTTCTTACCCCAATGGAGAATGGAGAGCGATCCGTCCTTCTCTTCAAAGATAATCGATGAGCGCGATTGGCTGAGATGAATCATGGAGGCAGTCTAACTCTGTGAAATTAATTAAGACAGGGATGGCTTAAGATATGCCTTCATCCAGCTGCGCTGGAGGCGGTAGCTCAGTTGGTTAGAGCCCCGAACTCATAATTCGGTCGTCGTCGGTTCGAGCCCGACCCGCCTCACTCTCGCTTCTACCTGTTGTCAAAGACCTTCAGCGCTCCGCCGTAACAGGCAACCCAAGTGCGATTAGTCGATGAGTCGTAAGTGACTCCGATTGGCTCATTGCAGACTTTGATTGTCTGCAAGATCTTCATATCTGATGTGCGCACCTTTGAAACGGTATCGCTATTAAAGTTAACAACAAATAGAGCGCTTCCATCACTTGAGATATCAAGGCTACGAGCTGCCAATCCAGTCTTGACGCTCTTGATTGTTTTCTTTGCGATGAGATCCCATGCTTGCACCTTGCCACTCACATTCATAGTGATGTACATCTTGCTCTCATCGGGAGAGAGAACAACGGCGCGAGGATTGGGTCCTACAGGAATAAGTTCTTGTGAAAAGTCCTGCAGATTGACCTTGTGGATGTTGGCGCCACCCATCTCAACAACATAAGCAAACTTACTATCGTTTGTGATTGCAATACCTCTGGGATATCGACCTATCTTTACTGAGGCTACAGTCTTACCAGAATCAACCGAGATGACGGTTACGGTGTATGAGCACCAATTGCTCACAAGAATCAACTTATTATCTGGAGTAACTTTCACGACCTTTGGAACAGATCCCACTGGATAGACAGCATCAATCTTCTGAGTTGTGAGGTTGATACGTGAGAGGAAGCTATTGTCATACCCTGAGGCAGGCGAGCATGTGTCATGCCCTTCTTTATTAAATCCTTTTCCATACATCGCGTAATTGGTGTAGTAGAGATACTTTCCATCAGGAGAGAAGGCGCCCTCTACCGGTGCACCTTTATAGAGACCTGAGTACTTCTTATATCCCAGGGCTGCTAGATCAACGGTGTCCGGCACTGTCGCAATAAGCTCTGCCTTATTGGCGTCATAGAGCGTCACGCTATGGCTATACATCATGTTGTGTGCGCTAATCACTCCAGAATCTGATGCGAGTACCGACTTCGGTGAGATTGTGCCTCCGATGGTCTTGATGAGGACCATCTTCTGATCCGAATTGAGAGTCTCTGCAAAAGCTTGAGGAGCGCTCACTCCTACTAATGCGATGAGGGCTGCACCTACAAATCTCTTCATGAGAGCACTTTATCGCCAAATTCTCAGGCAAATCTCCCTGCTTGTTTACTGAAATATGACTTAATACCGCTATGGAATCCTTGCTTTATACAATCTCAGGTCTACCTATTCATGCTCTCATCGTTCACTTTGCAGTCGTCATTCTGCCCTTAGCTGCGATGGCGCTGATTGCCCTGATATATGTGCCAAAGTTGAAGGGTCAATACTCGTTTCTTACCGTCTCTTTGATCGTACTGGGCTCAGCATCAGTGCTTGTGGCAAAGCAGTCAGGTGAGGCTCTCGCTGAAAAGATTGGAACGCCCGTGAAGCATGCAGATTACGCATCTCTCTTAACTATCGCAGCATTTATCTTTATGGTGTTATCACTTATTTGGTACCGCTCTAGTAAGGGGCGACGATCACGAGTTGTTACACCTCTGGGGCATACAACTGTGCTCGCTGCGATTGCAGTACTTTTCCTCACATTTCTTACTGGTCATACTGGCGCAGAGGCTGTATGGAATGGCAAACTTCCAGAAACGTCGAATACAACAGCTGCAGCTAAGGCAACGCCAAAAACGACAGCTAAGGCAACTTCGACTGCAAGGAGTGGCACAGGAATAACTATGGCCGAGATTAAGAAGCACTCAACGCCATCGAGTTGCTGGTCTGCTATTAATGGCAATGTCTACGATTTAACGAAGTGGATTAACCGCCATCCTGGTGGATCGAGCGTCATCAAGGGTCTCTGTGGCCGAGATGGCACATCTGGATTTAATGGACAGCACGGTGGTCAAGGTCGTCCGGCAAATGAGCTCGCCGCTTTCAAGATTGGTAAGTTGGCTTAACGCATATGCTTCACCTATGAAAAAATGGAGAGCGAAAGATGCAGCTCGTTGCATCATTGTTCCTAGCGAGGTAGATCATAAGTATTCACGCGGAACTTTAGGTGTCATCACTGGTTCTGCTAAGTATCCAGGTGCCGCCGTTCTTACTACTAGCGCAGCCTTTGCAACTGGCGTTGGTGTTCTCCGCTTCCATAGCAACTCAGGACTTGCCCATCTAGTACTTCATCGCAACCCCGAAGCCTTGGTGCAGCCTGGTCCTGTAACCGCGTGGCTGGCAGGATCGGGAATTGATTCGAAGAAATACAGTGATATCACAACGTGGTTGCGTCATCGCTGGTTCGCTCTCCTGGATCGTCAGAACGTGCCGACACTTCTTGATGCTGGCGCACTTCACTTAGCGGGATCTCTCGAACAACCAACACTTATCACTCCGCATTCAGGCGAGCTTTCTCGATTGCTGGCGCAACGTGGCATCACCGCTAGTGCAGAACTGATTGAAGCTACTCCATCCGAGTGGGCGGTAAAGGCTTCACAAGCGCTAGGAGTCACTGTTCTGCTTAAAGGATCAACAACCTATGTAGCGCAAGATGACTATCTCATCGAACTTCCGCAATCGACATCGTGGCTTGCAACTGCAGGATCTGGCGATGTCTTGGCAGGAATTATCGGCGCTCTCATCTCAACGAATTACATCGAGATACTCAATGACTCTTGTCGACTTGCAGATGTTGCTGCTACGGGTGCATATATCCATAACAGCGCAGCTGAGATCATCTCTGGTGGTGGGCCAATCAGCGCATCGGGAATTGTCTATGCAATCCCTCAAGCAGTTGCTCGCCTCTTGAAGTAAACGATTACTCAACTCTAACTTCACGCTTTCTACACGATGAGTGGTTTTCACTACTAGTAGTAGCGCTATCTCGATAGCGTCTAGCCATGGAGATCAATCTAAATTCAGTAAGCACTATTGCCAATCCACGAATACTCATTCTCGATTGCGACCGCTTCGAACTCAGCACCCTCGCAGATTCTTTGCGCCTTCATGGCTTAGAGGTTGTTGGCAAAGCCTCAGAGTTATCCAGCGTAGAAGAGCTATTTCGCACCCACTCCCCAGATGCGATAGTGGCTAATTTTCAAGGGTGTGAGGAAGGGTTTATCGATCTCATGAATCGATTCCGCGAGAAGAAACCTTCACTTGGAATTGTGATCCTCACCGACTCCCCTGATCTTCGCCTCTTTGGTCTTCGTGAAAGAGATCTCCCAGAAGGCGCTCAACTCCTCGAAAAATCCGCAGTAAGCGAGTTGGGGGAGATCAAAGGCGCCGTCGAAAAATCACTAATCCAAGGCGCAAAGACCGGATGGGTTGCCAATGTCGTAGATCAGCCCTTAAGCACACTTACCGATATTCAGATTGAAACTCTACGGTTACTTGCCAATGGCTTGAGCAATTCAGATATTGGTAAGGCTCGGTATGTCAGTGAGAAGTCGGTAGAGCAGACAATCACCCGCATAGCTCAACACCTCAATGTAGTTCACGAGAGGGGGCGCAATATGCGCGTCACTCTCGCATCTGCTTACTTTAAATGGCTCGGAGCTCCGAGCCAGCACCTCAATTAATTCTCATCAGGTAAAGTTGCGGTTATGGCCGCAGAGATCACGCTCTCACAACTCCGTGAGCGTTGGAATGAAGTTCTCGATCGACTCGAGAGCGAGAACCGTATTGCCTGGATGGCATTCTTCGATGGCCGAATCGATTCCTTTGAGAATGGTCGCCTCGTACTAGATTTTTCAGATCCAGCAAAACTCGCGATGGGCCATGATTACTTTGAGGCTCGCCAGCGATTGGCGCCTCAACTCGCAGGTGTTATCCAGGACCTCTTCGGCACCTCAGTTGTGATTATTGAGAAGTAGATGTTTCAGAAAAAGGCCATTGCAGCAGCGACTGCTCTCTCACTCCTCTCTTTCCCTCTCACCGCCGCCCCGTCAGCTGCAGATATTCAGAGAGAGTTAACGCTCTCTATGAGCGGTCCAGGAAATCGAATTCATGGTGCCGATATCAGTCGTTGGCAACATCCCAACGATAAGGCAATCAACTTCGTAAAGATGTATTCAGCCGGACTTCGCTTTGTCATGATTAAAGCATCAGATTCTCGCCAAGACTCCGACCGTCTTGCTGTGAAATATCTTTCTGGAGATAGATCGGGCGCACAGGCTGCAGGCATCTATACAGGTTTCTACCATTACGCAGTCTTGCCAGATGTCACATCTCAAGCAGCAATTGTTAAAGATGCCAAGGTTCAGGCACAGAAGGCGGTGTGGAGATTAGCTTCCATTGGTGGTTTTAACGAAAAAGATCTGCCATACGCGCTCGATCTTGAAAATAACTGCGTCAGAGTGCGCAGCAATGGCTCTTGTTCACAACGAGCATCTCGCACTGCCGTCACCCTCTGGGCAAAGACTTTTCTCACAACGCTCAAAGAGAAAACTTCTCGCACTCCAATTTTCTATTCCTACCCAACATTTCTTGAGAGCGCAATGAAGCGAGATAAAGAGCTGGCTCAATATCCCCTCTGGCTCGCTCAATATGCAATTGACCCAGCTATTCCAACTGCACAACCGGGGGTCAAAAGCGTTGGCTGTTATGTGCACTCGTGGACTACTTCTTCATGCAAATCTCAATGGATAGTGTGGCAATACACCTCATGTGGAATCGCTCCTAAGTATGGAGTCCCAGGCACACGCGTCGATCTCAATGTATTTAGAGGCAGCGAGGAGGCATTTCTCACGTTAGCCACTGGTACTTGGATACCTGATGAGACTGAGATGATGCCTCATGGTGAGACCTCAACTATGCTCCTTGATTACACCGCCGCCTCATCAACGGATAAGAATGTTGTCTTCTCCCTCCAAGTTTTACGCCCAGATAGCTCTCCAGTCGTAACCGGTGATGTGAAGTTTGTATCAGGAGCCAATGAAGTTCCATTTAAGTTTTCACAATCTGTTGTGCGCACAACGAGTGGAACATGGAAGATTTCACTCAAGACAGATTTGGCGGGAACATGGAATGGAGAGCTCCGGTTTAGCGATCCTTCAGAGACGCACAGTGATGTGAAAATACCTGTGACATTTACTCTGATTCAGGGAGTTGCACCATCCCCATCGCCGAGTCCAACTCCTAAGAGTTCGCCTAAACCAGCGACATCAAATGGCTGTAAGAATCAGATAAAGAATTAATTCTTAATGAGTTCTTTAAGAGCTGCAATCTCTGCTTCAACTGCATCCTTGTAACTCTCTGCAGATGCCTTTCGCTCTTTAGCTCCCCAGCCAAGGTATGGAGCAATCAGCGCAGCAATATCATCAGCTAACTCAAGGCCTGCATGAGGTGCCTCGAAAGCTAGACGCGTGCGTCGAGAGATGACATCATCAACGCTCATCGCACCTTCATGTGTTGCAGCGTAGACAATCTCAGCCTTGAGATATGGAAGAGAAGGATTGAGTGGCTGTGCGAGTTTCTTATCATCGACAATGAGATCGAGAATCTCACTAATTAATGATCCGTAGCGATTGAGGAGATGAATGACACTCCTCTCATCGACTCCGTACTCTGCAGCAATCTGTGCGCTCTGCTGCATGAGAGCGAAGTAACCATCTGCTCCAACGAGTGGGAGCTTTTCGGTGCATGAATCTTTAACGATACGGCGGAGATCCTTCGCCGCTAAATCAACTGCATCTTTACCCATCACGCGGTAGGTCGTGTACTTTCCACCTGCGATGCTGACAAAGCCGGGAGCGCTTCTATCGGTGGTGTGCTCACGCGAGAGCTTGGTAGTCGTCGCATCTTTAGCATTTGCAACGAGAGGACGAAGTCCAGCATAGACGCCGATGATTTGCTCGCGAGAGAGCTTTGGCTCGAGAACTTTATTTGCCTGATCGAGGATGTATTGAACATCTTCGCTACTTGCATATGGATGGGCGCGATCACCTGTGTATGGAGTATCGGTAGTACCAACAATCCACTTATCTGCCCAAGGAATGAGGAAAAGAACAGAGACCTCGGTTTTAAGAATGATGCCGGTATTAGATTTGATGGCATCGCCAGGTACAACGATATGTACGCCCTTTGACATCGTCACGCCATATCCAGGCGTGAGGCCAAACTTCGCGTGCATCTCATCGCTCCAGATACCTGCGCACATCACAACTGTCTTTGCTGAGACTTTGAACTTATTCCCGCTGACCGTATCGATGACTTGAGCCCCAACAACTTTCTTGCCATCGCGAACGAGTTGGTCGACTTCAACACGGGTTGCGATCTCCGCTCCATGGCGACGAGCTGTACGAATGATTGTCATTGTGTGGCGCGCGTCATCTACTTGAGCATCGTAATACTTCACTGCACCTTTGACGATATCTTGTCGAAGAGATGGAGCAATCTCTCCAATCTTCTTACCTGACATGTGCTTATGCCACGGAAGTGCTCGCTGGAATCCGCGGAGAACGTCATAGAGAGCAAGACCTGCGCCAACATAGGTGCGATCTTTTACTTTCTCGTGGAGTGGATATAAGAATCCAACAGGCTTCACAAGATGAGGGCTCAGTGATGAGACCATCAACTCCCGCTCATGAAGTGCTTCGCGAACTAATTTAAAGTCATATTGTTCAAGATAGCGAAGACCACCATGAATTAATTTACTGGAGCGGCTAGATGTTCCTGATGCAATATCTCGCGCCTCAACAAGTGCAACACGGAGACCGCGCGATGCTGCATCAAGGGCTGCACCGGCACCTGTAACTCCTCCACCAATAACGAGAACATCAAACTCATCATTTGCTAAAGCTTTCAGGGCAGCATCTCGTTGTTCGAGATTGAGTTCAGATGTAAACATCGTTGCTTGACCAGTTTCTATGGTGGTTTCCAAGGCGGTTCGGTAGGCTTAAGGATATGGCATTCATCGGTAGTTTGGACCAGGGAACCAGCAGTACTCGCTTTATGATCTTTGATCAGGGCGGCAAGGTGGTCGGTCAACATCAATTAGAGCATCGACAGATACTCCCTCAAGCTGGATGGGTCGAGCATGATGCAGCTGAAATCTGGAGCCGCACCCAAGAGGTAATCACCGGAGCTCTCAAGCAAGCCAACCTTCTCGGCTCACAGTTATCCGCTATTGGAATCACCAATCAACGCGAGACAACTGTTGCATGGGATATCTCAACCGGCCAACCGCTCCACAACGCGATTGTCTGGCAAGACGTTCGAACCGCTGCAAACCTTGAGAAACTGACAGAGGCAGAGCGCAATCTCATTACTCATAAGAGTGGCCTCACCATCGCCCCGTATTTTTCTGGCAGCAAGATGCAATGGCTCATCAATAACTCTGAAGCGGTAAAGGCATCAATCGCCTCCGGAACAGCAAGATTTGGAACCATCGATAGTTGGTTGCTCTGGAATCTCTCTGGTGGAACACAGGGCGGTGTTCATCTCACAGATGTCTCCAATGCAAGCCGCACCCTTTTAATGAATCTTGAGACTCTCGATTGGGATGACGAACTTCTATCGATTCTCGGAGTCCCGCGGTCAGTCCTACCAACGATCGCATCCTCTTCTGAAGTCTATGCGCAGACATCGGCTCACGGACCTCTCGGTGCTGCTGTCCCTATCGCAGGAATCCTCGGCGATCAGCAAGCGGCTATGGTGGGTCAGGCATGCTTCAATCGTGGTGAGTCGAAGACAACTTATGGCACTGGAAACTTTGCCCTGCTCAATACCGGTGAAGAAATTGTGCGCAGTAAGAATGGTCTACTCACAACAGTCTGCTACAAATTTGGAGATCAACCTGCGCGCTATGCGCTAGAAGGGTCAGTTGCTGTCACGGGTTCTGCAATCCAATGGCTTCGAGATCAACTCGGGATTATTACCCATGCTGCAGATACTGAGGCTCTCGCTTCATCTGTCGTTGATACAGCTGGCGTCTATTTTGTTCCTGCATTCTCTGGTCTCTTTGCTCCTTATTGGCGCAATGATGCTCGAGGTGTCATTGTTGGTTTAACTCGTGCTGCAACAAAGGCGCATCTTGCTCGAGCAGCTCTTGAAGCAATTTGCTATCAAACTCGCGATGTTATGGATGCGATGGTTGCTGACTCTGGTGTGCCGATGACGGAGATGCGCGTAGATGGAGGTATCACTGCTAACTCACTCTGCATGCAGATGCAGGCTGACATTATGGGTATCGATATCACTCGTCCACTTGTAAGTGAGACTACCGCTCTCGGTGCAGCTTATGCAGCCGGCCTCGCTGTTGGCGTATGGTCCAACACCGATGAATTAAAGAAGCAGTGGCAGCAATCTCGTCGCTGGAATCCCACAACAACTGCAGAAGATCGCGAAAAAGGTTATGCCGGCTGGAAGAAGGCGATTGAACGCACCCTGAATTGGGCTTGAGCGAGATAGAGTTACCTCATTATGAGCGCGATCAATGAGATTAAAGAGTTATCTGCAGGAGTAGTGCGCACCGATCGCACCATGAATGATGGTCGCACAATTCGTTATTACGACACAGCAGGTCAGAGCCGCACAGTCGTTGATCAACGCGAAAAAGAGGAGCAGCCAGGCATTGGCGAGCTTCGACTCGATCCACTCGTCAACGAATGGGTTGCGATGGCAGCACACCGTCAAGGACGCATCTTCTTGCCACCGAAAGAACTCTGCCCTCTCTGTCCAACGACTGGCGAACTCCTCACAGAGATCCCTGAATCTGATTACGAGGTAGTCGTCTTCGATAATCGCTCACCATCGCTTCGACCTCCCCTTGATGATTTTGCCCTCCCTGATTTGGTAGGGGCAGATACCGATGAAGGTGTTGCTGCTGGTAAGTGTGAGGTCATCTGCTTTACCGGAGACCACGGCGGCTCCTTTAAGACACTCTCACCTCAGCGCGTGCGCACCCTTCTTGAGGCATGGCGTGATCGCACTGCAGAGCTATCTCAGCTTCCCTATGTCGAACATATTGCACCTTTTGAGAACCGCGGTGAAGAGATTGGTGTAACACTCGCCCATCCACATGGTCAGATTTACGCTTACTCATACCTTCCGCCGCGCGTCACTAAGATGCTGGCAGTTGCTCGCGAGCATAAAGAGAAGACAGGTCGCGTTCTCTTCGATGATGTAGTGGCGCGTGAGCTCCGTGATGGTGTTCGTATCATCGCTCGTAATGAGCATTGGGTGGCATACACACCATATGCATCACGGTATCCATTTGAGATTCATGTTGTTCCACTTCAACCAGTTGCAGATTTGGCAGAGCTCTCCCCTGCTGCTTGTGACTCTTTCCCACCTATCGCGATCGAGGTAATGCAGCGCCTGGATGGAGTCTTCGGAATTGATATGGCATATATCGCCGCATGGCATCAAGCGCCTGTGCGCCAAGGTCGAGATCTCTTGCGCCTTCATTGGCAGATTACCTCTGTTCGACGCGCACCTGGCAAGTTGAAGTACCTCGCAGGTTCTGAATCTGCAATGGGTGCATTCATTATGGATATGAAGCCAGAGCAATCTGCTCAACAACTCAAAGATGTAAAGCTATAACAAATGGCAACGCTCGAGGCAACATTCCAGGAGCTCTTCGGCCACAAAGCAGAGGTGCTCGCTGAAGCTCCAGGTCGCGTCAATCTCATCGGCGAGCACATCGATTACAGCGAAGGATTTGTTCTTCCATTTGCTATTGCAGACCGCACCTATGCTGCAATTGCACGAAACAACGATGGACTCGTGCGAATTGCTTCTCAGCAGCGCAAGAACCGCATCTTCACAATTGATATTAATGATGTCGAGCCAGGAAGCGCTGGTGAGTGGGAGAAATACATTCTCGGAGTCATCTGGACTCTCGACATCAAGAGCGGCGTAGATATTCTCGTCGATGGACATGTTCCATCAGGTGCTGGCCTCTCATCATCTGCTGCTCTTGAGTGCTCGGTAGCCGTCGGCCTCAATACGCTCTTTGATCTTAAAAAGACGCTTGAAGATCTTGCCCGCGCTACGCAAAAAGCTGAAAATGATTATGTAGGCATGCCATGCGGCATCATGGATCAATCAGTCTCACTCATGGGACGTGAAGGTTCTGCACTCCTCCTCGATTGCCGAGATTTGTCGACAGAGTCAGTGCCCTTTGATGTGGCATCTGCAGGTCTTGAGCTCTTGATCATCGATACTCAAGCCCATCACGCTCTCGTCGATGGCGGTTATGCCGAACGCCGAGCATCCTGCGAGTCTGTCGCGGCAAAGTTTGCAATCCCATCGATGCGCCACCTCACGATGGATGTGCTCGATGCACGAAAGTCAGAGATCACAGAGACCGAATACATCCGTGCTCGCCATGCTGTCACTGAAATTCAACGAGTCAAAGATGCGGTCATTGCTCTTAAGGCCTCAGATTTCACCACTCTAGGACGCCTCATCAACAAATCTCATATTTCTCTCCGCGATGACTACACCGTCTCATGCCCAGAGCTCGATGTTGCAGTCGATGCATCACTTGCAGCAGGTGCTCTTGGATCGCGCATGGTGGGAGGTGGCTTCGGTGGAAGCGCTATCGCCCTCATCAAGGCAGATCAGATCGAATCCGTAAAAGAGTCAATCCGTTCTGCATATGCGGCGAAGAACTTTAAGGCTCCTCGCTTCTTCACGTCACTACCAAGTGCGGGTGCTTCAGCTCGCCAAGTTAACTAACTGCTTAACTAGTTAGTGCTACTTGGGGCAGATCCGAGAGTCACAGTAAATGTCTTATCGCTTCCTGATGGAAGTGTGACTGTTACTGTCACAGTAGATCCTGGTGCCAATGAGCGAATCTTGACGATAGCGCTCTCGGTATCGGCAACTTTCACACCGTTGATTGCGATGATGATTGAGCCAGCAGGAATACCTGCCTTCTCTGCGGCTTCACCAGCGCTGAGCTTTGCGATCTTTGCACCAACGCCCGTATATGTTGAATCAAAGTAGACACCAAGGACAGGTCGAGTCGACTTACCTGTAGAGATAATTTCATCGATGATGCGCTTTGCTTCATTGATTGGAATAGAGAAGCCAAGTCCGATACTGCCACTTTGAGAGCTAGAGCTTGAACTTAATGTTGCAATTGCAGAGTTGATACCAATGATCCGACCCTGTGCATCGACAAGTGCTCCACCTGAGTTACCTGGGTTAATGGCAGCATCTGTCTGAATTGCATTGACATAGGACTCTGCACCAGTACTTCCCGTAGTAACTGGACGATTGAGTGAAGAGATAATTCCACTTGTTACTGTATTCGCCAATCCAAGTGGTGAACCGATTGCAAGCACTGAATCTCCAACGCTAACCTGTGATGAGTCACCAAGTGAGATTGCAGGAAGATTTCCAACGTTTATCTTGAGAACGGCGATGTCATAGTTGGCATCGCGACCGACAATGGTCGCTCTGTAAAGGTCACCACTGACGAGTTCGACATTGATGGTTCCGCCTGATGCTGCATCGGCAACAACGTGATTATTGGTGATGATGTAGCTTGAGGTGGAAGAGGTCTTATAGATAGATCCTGATCCGCTACCGCCACCTGATGAGGTTGTCACGCGAATGGAGACTACTGAAGGAGTAACAAGGGATGCGATTGTCTTTGCATCGATAGCAGAGCCAGATGCTCCACCGATCATGACAGAGGTGCGATTAGATGAGCACTTGCCATCAGTTGCGAGATAGAGAGCCTTTGTACGGTTGTCGGCACATGCTGTGACTGTAGGTCCAGTAGTTGCTGCTGTTGCCATAGTTCCGGCGAGTGCTGCTCCTGCTACAAATGCGATGACTGTTTTGAGGTTCTTCATGAGGGAAATATTGCCTCAGCTGGCTGAGATTTTCCTGTTATGAGCCATAGAAGCTCTTTGGGAGCGCTGGCTCCCCGACTTGGATTCGAACCAAGAACCTGTCGATTAACAGTCGACTGCTCTGCCGTTGAGCTATCGGGGATTACGGTCTTGCGAGTGCGCACTCTATCGCATGGGCAAGAGTGAGCCAAAATTAAAGGCTGCCGACCGCCAATTCATGGAGGCTGCGACGGGTGGACTCGAGGGCGACCAACTGGGCAAAAGAGGCATTGTATTCATCGCCATTCTCAACGGGGTTGAGTCGCTGGAGGCGGGATTTAAGATCTGCAATAGCTCGACTGACCCCGACCTCTCGCAAACGCGCAACGATGCTTGAGATATATCGCTCTGTCACTTCACCATCAGCTTTTATTGGCTCGACCGAGAGTTCGGTAAAGAGCGCCTTCATCTGAGGATCTGCAATCTCTTCCACTGTGATTGCACGAGTTGCACCCAGTGAGTTGATAGTCGATGCAAGGCTCTTATATGCAGGATGGGTGAATGCGCCCTCTTCAATCTCGCTCCACGAAGTTACAAATGCAGGCATCTGTGCACGAGCTTTCAAGACCTCACGCTCGAGCATCAAAGTTGGCTCGAGTGGATCAGGACGCCAGCTGTTATCAGCTGGCGAGTTTTCTGATGGAAGATCGTTCTTACCTTGTGCCGGGATATTACGAGCACCTGCTGCTACTGCCTTTGTCACAATTTCAACTTCGACTCCGAGCCATCCCGCAAGTAAACGTGAATACTCAGGACGGAGAGATTTATCTCGAATCTGTGCAACCAGTGGTGCGGTTGCATTGAGAGCATTAATACGTCCCTCTGCTGTATCAAGATTGTGTTGCTTGAGCTCAGTCTTGATTGCAAATTCAAAGAGTGGAATACGACGTGCAATCAAATCACGGAGAGCGAGATCACCCTTATTCTGGCGGAGATCGCAAGGATCAAGTCCATCAGGCTCGACTGCAACGAATGTCTGAGTAACAAACTTTTGATCTTCATTGAATGCGCGCATCGCCGCTTTCTGTCCTGCAGCGTCACCATCGAAGGTAAAGATCACTTCACCACGGAAAGCATCATCATCCATCAAGAGACGGCGAATGATGCGGATATGGTCTGGACCAAATGCAGTACCGCAGGTTGCGACCGCTGTGGTAATTCCCGCTAGATGGCAGGCCATCACATCGGTATATCCCTCAACTACCACCACCTGGCGCTTCTTTGCAATCTCTTTCTTCGCCATATCAAGACCGTAGAGAACTTGGCTCTTCTTATAGATAGGAGTCTCAGAGGTATTGAGGTACTTAGGACCTTGATCTTCTGCGTCGCTCGCTAATTTACGTGCACCGAATCCGACGATATCTCCAGAGATATCTTTAATCGGCCACATCAATCGATTGCGGAACTTATCAATAGGTCCTCGCTCGCCCATCTTCGATAGACCGGCGAGCTCGAGCTCTTCGATAGTGAAGTTGAGTGCGCGGAGATGTTTGGTGAGACCATCCCAAGAGTTAGGTGCATACCCCACTCCAAATGCCTCACACGCTGCTCGATCGAATCCACGCTTTGTTAAGAGCTCGCGACCGATTGCTGCATCAGCTGATGTATTGAGGAGATGTTGAAAGAACTTTGCCGCCTCCGCATGTGCTGCAACCAATCGAGAGCGATTTCCTGTTGGAGCTTTACTGCCCCCTGCATACTCTTCATATCGAAGCGTGTATCCCATGCGATCTGCAAGGCGCTCAATGGATTCGGTAAAGGAGAGGTGATCGATCTTCATTAAGAATGAGATGACATCTCCTCCGGTCTGACATCCAAAGCAATGGAAGTAATTCTTGCTAGGTGTGACATGGAAGGAGGGAGATTTCTCATCATGGAAGGGGCAGAGACCCTTCTTCTGACCACCGCCTGCATTCTTGAGCTGGACATAGTCGCCTACAACCTCATCGATAGGGGCGCGCTCACGGATGTACTGAACATCCTCATCTCTAATTCGCCCGCTCATGTTGCTACCTTAACTTACTTACCTGACTTGCCACTTAATCGAGCGTGAAGTGCGTATGCCCCAGGGTCTGTGAGGCTTGCAATCTGGTCAATGACGACGCGGAGGCGCTCTCCATCATTGGAGGCAAGTCTCCAATCATCTTCGAAGATTGGATCGAGCTCTGCTGGTGCTTTTGCATAGAGCATCTCTACCAATTCTTGAATAACAATTTGCTGCTTCTCATAACGATCTTGAGAGGCAGCTGCATTGATGAGGTAGTGACCAGCAACAGCTTTGAGGAAATCAACCTCAATCGACGCTTCACGTGGAATCTCGAGATTTGCTGTGTAGCGAGAGAGTGGACCATCACCATGCACTGCGCGAGTCTCTTTCTCGGCAGCGAGAACGAATCGTCCAATAAGTTGAGAGGTCGTATCTTTAAGGCGAGCAAGTGATCGGTGAGTGCGGTCAAAGTCGCGTGGCCAACATGAGAGATTCTGCAAGCGAGTCAGTGCATCAGCCGCTTCGCTCTTTGTTGCATCGCTCTTGTAATCATTGGTCATCACCGAATAGAGAAGATCGAAGTCGCGGTCAAAGTCTGAGACTTTGAGTTGGCCGGCAAAGATGGCATCTTCGAGGTCATGCACTGAATATGCACAATCATCGGACCAATCCATAATCTGCGCTTCGATACATTTCTTACCTTCGGGCGCTCCCTGGCGCATCCACTTAAATATCTCTACATCATCACCATAAACGCCAAACTTACGTGGGTTAACCTGATTGCTCCACGGGTATTTTGTCGCTGCATCAAGTGATGCACGAGTGAGGTTGAGACCTACGCTCTTTCCATTGACATCCACTGTCTTTGCTTCGATACGCGTTAATAATCTAAAGCTCTGCGCATTTCCCTCGAAACCACCACAATCTGTAGCAACTGCAGCGAGTGCCTCTTCGCCATTGTGTCCAAAAGGTGGATGTCCTAGATCATGTGAGAGGCATGCAGTTTCTAGAAGGTCGGGATCTGCTCCGAGTGACTCCCCTAGCTCACGACCAATCTGCGCACACTCGAGTGAGTGAGAGAGACGTGTACGTTGGAAATCATTCTCCCAGGGGACTGCAACTTGAGTCTTTGCTGCGAGTCGGCGAAGCGCTGCTGAGTGAATAACTCGAGCACGATCGCGCATAAATTCGGTGCGTCCAGCACGCTTGGCAGGTTCGTCGATGAAACGATCGTGATCGCTCTCTGAATAACTATTTACTGCCATGGCGCTACCTTATAAGCCTTGGATGCCGAGCGCATCGCTTGGTAAGTGGTCACTGATATTGATTCCTCGTCTGCCGAGGGTGATGTAGGCAAGATATGCCCCAGCTTCACGAGCGAGATAGCGCAAGCGTGAATTCTTCAATGAATTAGGGCCGTCTGAGACAGGAGAGCAGGTAGCATCTGCATCCAAATCTTTAGCCATCGTAATTGTGCGATTGCAGTGATACGGATCTGTAGCGATGATGACAGAAGAGAATTTCCACTTCTTCATCTCGGCAACATAGGCAACAGTTTGAGTTCGTGTATCGCGACCAGTAGGAATCGAGATGATTGCACTTCTCTTCACACCGTTATGCCTTAACCAATATGCACCAGCGGCAGCTTCGGTCGTGCGATCTCCTGGTGCGCCAGATCCAACTGTAATAATCATCGGAGCAAGTCCTGCTAGGTAGAGGCGCTTGGCTTCTTGTAAACGAGCAAGAAGTACATCACCAGGTGCACCGTTGAGTTGAGCTGCTCCCGGAACAAGAATTACATCTGCGTTGCGAATTGTTGGGTTATGAGCTGCGTTCCAGGTAACGAAGAGGGCATAGCCAGGAATTGCAATAACAAGTGTGAGAACCACGGTAATGGCGCGTCGGAATAACTTAAACATCAGCCACCCGAGAACATATCTTCTGCTTCGAGGTGAATCATCTCGTCAGGGTCCTTGAGCCAGCCATCTGGAAGAGTGGGAGTACGGCCATGGCTCGTACGGCCACGTGGCTTTTCGGCGACCTCAACTGGATATGGCTGATCTTCTAGCTGATCGAGCAGAGATCGAAGCTCTGCAAGTGAGGAGACCATTCCGAATTGGCGACGTAACTCACTTGGAACTCTAAATCCCTTGAGATACCAGGCCATATGTTTTCGGAGATCTCTACAACCACGAATCTCTGATTCAAAATAGTCGACGATTAATTCGCCATGTCGATACATGACTTCACGCACCTCAAAGAGAGTTGGCAAGACCGGTGATGCGCTCCCCTTGAGTGCGGCGACGAGATCAGCAAAGAGCCATGGTCGACCGAGGCATCCACGCCCCACAACTACTCCAGCACAGTTGGTCTGCTCGACCATACGAACTGCATCGCTACCCGACCAGATATCTCCATTACCTAGCACTGGCACGCCAGTTGGCTTGAGATGCTCAGCTAATTGGGCGATTGCAGACCAATCTGCTTGGCCTTCATACATCTGCTCTGCTGTGCGCGCATGGAGTGCAACCCAAGCAACACCAGCATCTGCTGCAGATTGAGCAGCTTCAAGATATGTGTGGTGATCTGTATCGATACCTATACGCATCTTCACGGTGACTGGAATGCCAAATGGTTTTGCAGCTTCAACAGCGCCTTGAACGATTGCAGTAAAGAGTTTGCGCTTATATGGGAGTGCTGCGCCTCCACCTTTACGAGTTACCTTTGGAACAGGACAACCAAAGTTCATATCGATATGGTCAGCGAGATTTTCGCGACCAATCATCTTCACAGCCTCTGCAATATGGTGAGGATCGACGCCATATAACTGAACCGACCTTGGCCACTCACCAGGTCCGGGTTCGATCATTCGTAAGGTCTCAGGAATCCGCTCAAGAAGCGCCCGAGCAGTCACCATCTCTGATACAAAGAGACCTGCACCTTGTTCGCGACACAGCATGCGAAAGGGCGCATTAGTAATGCCTGCCATCGGTGCGAGTACTACAGGAGGATCAACCTCATAGAGTCCATCACGTAATGGGAGTGCGAGTGGCTTTAACAACTCTTATTAGCAACCAAGCAACTTAGGTGCAAGCCATGACTCAACCTGATCGATTGAGACGCGCTCTTGTGCCATCGAGTCGCGGTCGCGAATAGTCACTGCATTGTCATCGAGAGTCTCGAAGTCAACCGTGATGCAATATGGAGTACCAATCTCATCCTGGCGGCGATAGCGACGACCGATTGCGCCTGCGTCATCAAAGTCGATATTCCAATTCTTGCGAAGCTGTGCTGCTAAATCTCGCGCCTTTGGTGAGAGGTCTGCGTTACGTGAAAGTGGAAGAACGGCAGCCTTTACAGGAGCAATGCGGTGATCAAACTTCATCACTGCCCGCTTCTCCATCTCGCCCTTTGCGTTTGGTGCCTCATCTTCTGTATATGCATCCATCATAAATGTGAGTGCACAGCGATCGACACCTGCAGCAGGCTCGATAACGAATGGTGTCCAACGCTCATTCTTCTCTTGATCAAAGTAAGAGAGATCCTTACCTGAAGCAGCAGAGTGAGCTTTGAGGTCGAAGTCGGTGCGGTTTGCAATTCCTTCAAGCTCGCCCCACTCGGTGCCATTGAACTCAAACTTGTATTCAATATCTGTAGTGCCCTTTGAATAATGTGAGAGCTTCTCTTTTGGATGTTCGAAGAGACGGAGACGCTCAGGATTGATTCCGAGATCTTTGTACCAAGCCAAACGAGTCTCAATCCAATACTTGTGCCACTCTTCATCGGTACCTGGAACTACGAAGAACTCCATCTCCATCTGCTCGAATTCGCGAGTACGGAAGATAAAGTTTCCTGGAGTGATCTCATTACGAAATGACTTACCGATTTGGCCAATTCCAAATGGTGGCTTCTTACGTGAAGTCGTCATCACTTGATCAAAGTTGATAAAGATTCCCTGCGCAGTCTCTGGGCGAAGATATGCAAGACCTGACTCATCCTCCACTGGTCCTAGGAATGTTTTGAGGAGACCTGAAAATTGCTTAGGTGTTGTGAACTGACCTTTATTGCCACACGCTGGGCAATTCATATCTGCGAGTGAATCAAGCTTCTTCTTATGCTTTGCCTCGTACTGCTCTTCGAGGTGATCAGCGCGGTAACGCTTATGGCAGGCGGTGCACTCAGTCAGAGGATCGCTAAATGTCGCGACGTGACCTGATGCCTCCCATACTTCGCGAGCAAGGATGACTGATGAATCGAGACCGACAACATCTTCACGTCCCATGACCATTGACTTCCACCACTGGCGCTTGACGTTGTTCTTTACCTCTACACCGAGTGGTCCGTAATCCCATGAAGCACGGAGGCCGCCATAAATTTCAGATGAAGGGAAGACAAAGCCGCGACGCTTTGAGAGTGAGACGATATTTTCGAGGCGATCTACGGCCATTGTGGACTCCATCCGGTTTCAATTTACCACCGGAGAATCTGGGTGAAGCTCCGGCTGGCTGTCGGCGCTATCTCTGGCGTTGAGCCGTCAAGTTAACGTGGATGAAGTTTAACCTATCCCCTACTTCTTCTTATAACCGGCAGGGCACTTTGCGCCTGCTGCCGTTACTTTCTTGATGGTCTTGCCCTTCACACAGGTGATTGTCTTGATACTTGCCACCTTCTTAGCGAGCTCGGGAATCGTCATCATGAACTCTCCGGTCTCTTCCTCTGCATAAGCGTTGGCTGCCTCGATATCGGCAGTTGCGCTTATGAGTGCATCATCAATCACTCTTCGAACATGGAGAAAATCATCAAGAAGGTATTTGTAATCTTTGAGGATTTTGGGATCAAGCTTTGCCTTCGCTTCAAGAGCTGTGAGCTGTGCATACTGTTGGTCGAAGAGTGGATACCAGCGCGCCTTAATCTGCTCGACTCGTGTTGCACGGTCCACAGCTACATCTTCAGCAAATGCAGTTGGAGCCGCTGAAATCAGTAAGAGTGAAATTGCGAGAGTTGTAAGTTTTCTCATATCTCAAAGGTACTCCACTCATATGCACCTGGTTCATCTATTGCAGTTGCTAAGAGTGGTACCACTTCCATTTTCACTTGGGTAGAACTTAAAGCACGTCGATATGAACCAACATTCTTCCAATGCGTGACCAGTGTCCAAAGAAGAGGATCATCGAGATTCTGCCCGAACTCTCCACTCTCAAAGCCTTCTCGCTCGGAGAAGACCGAGAGGGCGCACTCAATCCGGAGTCGAAATTCGTATGATTCTGCAGCAGGAACGCTAAATCGAGCGATTGCAATCATTGGGCCAGCCTAAGGGGTTACATGTAAAGATGATAATGAAAATCATTTTCATTTATGGTACATTGGTTCTATGAATATCGCAATAATCCTTGCCGCCATCACCGCGACAGCAACCACTGCTGGAGGCTATGTCGCAATAAAATCAAAAGATCGTCTCCATATAGTTCTAGGTCTTTCAGCCGGCCTTCTCCTCGGTCTCGTCGCCTTCGACTTACTGCCAGAAGTTTTTGAGTTGGGCACCCGTGAGTTTCTTCATGCGCCGGTTGTTTCGATTTCTCTAATTGTGGGATTTTTGATGCTTCATTTCTATGAGCATTTTTTTGGCTCGCATGAACCAGTTGAATCGGAATATGGTCATGACCATAGCCACTCTTCAAATATTGCGGGTTCGCTTGGCGCGCTGGCGATGGGCGGCCATGTATTCCTGGATGGCATCGCCCTTGGTGTCGCATTTGCTGTCAGCGGAAACCTTGGTCTCGCAGTATTTATTGCGCTTTTGGTTCATGCGTTTAGTGATGGACTCAATACGGTTTCATTTCTCATCAAGAATGGGAGTTGGAGCAAGAAAGGCATCTGGCTCCTTGGAGTGGATGCAATTGCTCGAGTATCAGGGGCAGCCCTCGGAACATCTTTTGCGGTGAGTGAAAACTTTGTTGCAACATATCTCGCACTCTTTGCTGGAATTGTCATTTACTTAGCAACTTCGCACATATTGCCAGAGGCACATTCTCGACATAAGTCTCGTTACACAATTGTGGCAATTATTGCAGGGGTACTTGTGATGTGGGCATTGGTTGGCTTCTTGCACGGTATGGAGTAACAAAGTGACTCGTTCAAATCCTCGCGTGTTAAGCGCTCTTGAACGCGCTGGTGGATTTGCCAGCGCACAAGAGATACATCAGTTTATGCAACGCGAAGGCGAGAGTATCGGCCTCACAACTGTTTATAGGTCCTTGCAGAGTTTAGTTAATGACCAGATAGTCGATCTGCTCAGACGAGAAGATGGCGAGGCCATCTATCGACTTTGTGGAGAGAGTCATCACCACCACTTAGTTTGCAAGAGCTGTGGAGAAACCATTGAAATTCAAGGTGGTGCCATTGAAAGTTGGGCGAAAAAAGTGGCAAAATCCTATGGCTTTCGTGAAGTCGATCATACTGCTGAAATTTTTGGCATATGCAGAAAATGCTAGCCAAGCCTCACGGCTAGCTCTTCGTTCGGAAGGCTTACGCCTTTCCGAATCTGCGATCGCGTTCTGAATACTCTTCGATTGCCCTCCAAAGTTGTGCAGGAGTCATATCCGGCCAGAGAACATCCATAAATACAAACTCTGCATAAGTGGCCTGCCATGGCAAGAAATTACTTGTGCGTTGTTCCCCTGATGAACGTAGGAAGAGATCAACATCGCTCATCTTCGGCGAATAGAGGTACTTCTCAAAGGTCTTCTCGGTAATCGAATCAGCTTTGACTTTGCCTCTTTTTACATCTCTGGCAAGTTCAGCTGCTGCATCAACAATCTCTGCACGGCCACCATAGTT
>JBFYJI010000043.1:0-6654 GCA_041311505.1 Candidatus Nanopelagicales bacterium
CGTCGTGACGATCGCGAACGCGAGAAGTCTCCTTACACAGAGCGCGTTGTCTTCATCAACCGCGTATCTAAGGTTGTTAAGGGTGGACGTCGTTTCTCATTCACAGCTCTCGTAGTTGTTGGAGATGGAAACGGTCTCGTCGGTATCGGTTACGGCAAGTCAAAGGAAGTTCCAGCTGCGATTGCAAAGGCTGTTGAAGAGGCTAAGAAGTCATTCTTCAAGGTTCCACGCGTCCAGGGAACAATTCCTCACCCAGTACAAGGTGAGACTGCAGCAGGCGTAGTTCTTCTCCGCCCAGCTAGCCCAGGTACCGGAGTTATCGCTGGTGGCCCAGTGCGTGCAGTACTTGAGTGTGCTGGTATCCATGACGTTCTTACAAAGTCACTCGGTTCATCAAATGCAATCAACATGGTTCACGCCACTGTTGCTGCGCTTAAGATGCTCGAGTCTCCAGAGCAGATTGCAACACGACGTGGTCGTCCACTCGGTGATGTTGCACCTGCTGCAATTATCCGCGCTTCACAGCAGACAGTTGGTGCCTAATGCCACGTTTGAAAATCACACAGATTAAGTCAACAGTTGGCAATAAGCCAGAGATTCGTAACACTGTTCGTTCTCTCGGTTTAAAGCGCATCAACGATGTTGTCGTTAAGGAAGATCGTCCAGAAATTCGTGGCATGGCAGTAGCTGCTCGTCACTTGATCAAGGTAGAGGAGGTCGAATAACAATGACACTCAAACTTCATCATCTTCGTCCAGCTCCAGGTGCTAAGAAGGCTAAGACTCGTAAGGGTCGCGGTGAGGCATCAAAGGGAAAGACTGCAGGTCGTGGCGGTAAGGGAACTCACGCTCGTAACACGGTTCGTCCGGGCTTCGAGGGTGGTCAGCTTCCACTCGTTATGCGTCTTCCAAAGCTTCGTGGCTTTAAGAACCCAGCACGCGTTGAGTACCAGGCGGTTAACGTCTCAACAATCAACGCCCTCTTCCCAAAGGGTGGCGACGTAACAGTTGCTGACCTCATTGCGAAGGGCGCAGTTCGCGACTCATTGCCTGTCAAGGTCCTCGGAAACGGTGACATTGCAGTTAAGGTTTCAGTCACAGCTCACGCATTCTCAGCATCAGCAATCGAGAAGATTGCAGCTGCTGGCGGATCAACAGCAACACTGTAATAACAAACTTGTACGTGATTTAGAGAGTGGAGAAGATTGATGCTTAGTGCATTTGGAATGGCGTTTAAGACGCCGGAGCTTCGAAAGAAGATCTTCTTCACTCTCTCAATCATGGCCCTCTTCCGTTTTGGGTCAGTCGTACCAACTCCTGGAGTCTCATACACAGCGGTGAAGTCTTGCCTTGATCAAGCGCAGAATGGTGGCCTCTTCGGTCTCATCAATCTCTTCTCTGGTGGAGCGCTCCTTCACCTCTCAGTATTTGCGCTCGGCATCATGCCTTACATCACCAGCTCAATCATTATTCAGCTCCTGACTGTTGTTATTCCTCGTTTTGAGACTCTCAAGAATGAGGGACAGTCAGGCCAGGCAAAGCTCACTCAGTACACACGTTACTTAACAATCGGTCTTGCAATCTTGCAGTCGACAGGACTTATCGCAGTTGCACGTACACCAGGTCGTTTGATCTCAGGGTGTAACCTCGCAATCATTCCTGATGCATCATGGCAGCGAATCGTCACAATGATCGTTGTGATGACAGCAGGAACATCTGTAATCATGTGGCTCGGTGAGCTCATCACAGATCGCGGCGTCGGTAACGGAATGTCGATCTTGATCTTCACATCTATCGCTGCAGGATTCCCTGGCCAGTTGTGGTCAATCAAGCTCGCTAAGGGCCTTCCAGTATTTATCTTTGTTCTCTTGATGGGCTTTGCAGTTGTTGCTGCAGTCGTCTTCGTCGAGCAGGCACAACGTCGTATCCCAGTGCAGTATGCAAAGCGCATGGTAGGCCGCCAGGCTTACGGTGGAACTTCTACCTATATTCCTATCAAGGTAAACCAGGCTGGCGTTATTCCAGTGATCTTCGCATCATCACTTCTCTACATCCCGTCATTGGTTGTTAATTTCACCAATAGCCAGGCTGGTTGGGCTGTATGGATTTCACGTAACTTGGTAAAGGGCGATCACCCAATCTATATCGCGCTCTACTCAGCTTTGATTATCTTCTTTACATACTTCTATGTTGCAATCACATTTAACCCAGATGAGGTTGCAGATAATATGAAGAAGTACGGTGGATTTATCCCAGGTATCCGCGCAGGACGCCCTACATCTGAGTACCTCACATATGTTCTCTCACGTATTACTGCTCCAGGTTCTGTCTATCTAGCGCTCGTTGCGATCATTCCAATCATCGCTCTCGTTGCATTCGGCGCATCTCAGAACTTCCCATTCGGTGGAACTGCAATCTTGATCGTGGTCGGTGTTGGTCTCGATACTGCTAAGCAGATTGAGTCACAGCTCCAGCAGCGTTCATACGAAGGCTTCCTCAAGTAATGCGCCTCGTCCTGGTAGGTCCACCAGGGGCGGGCAAGGGAACTCAAGCTCAATTCCTTGCAGCTCACTACGGTGTTCCACATATCTCTACTGGAGATATCTTCCGCGCCAACCTCAAAGAGAACACACCTTTGGGTCAAGAGGCGAAGACTTATATGGATGCAGGTCAGCTCGTCCCTGATTCAGTCACCAACGCAATGGTGAAGGATCGCCTTACATGGGATGACACTGCCAATGGTTTCTTGCTCGATGGATTCCCACGCAACGTGGTGCAGGCTGAGGTATTGCGTGCAATCCTTGCTGAGAAGCGCACTCCACTCGACGCTGTTCTCGAGCTCGCGATTCCCAATGAACTGATTATCGGTCGCCTCTCATCACGTCGCACATGTCGTGCATGTGGTGCACCATCAACTCCTGATGCTGCATCATGTGGCTCATGTGGGGGAGAGCTCTACCAGCGCGAAGACGATAAGGCAGAAGTTATTGCAAAGCGCCTCGATGTCTATGAAGAGCAGACAGCGCCCATCATTCACTTCTATCGCACAGAAGGCCTTCTCATCACAATCGATGCTGATGGCGAGATTTCTGAGATCACAGAGCGCGCAACTACAGCGCTCTCTCGCGTTAAAGCTTAAGGCGCACTCATGGCAATTCAGTTAAAGAACCTTGATCAAATCAAGGTGATGCGTCGTGCCGGATTACTCGTAGCTAATATTCATAGCGCTATTCGCGAGAATATTAAGATCGGCATGACAACCGATGCTCTCGATGCAATCGCTGTTGCAACAATTAAGCGCGGTGGTGGAACAGCAAACTTCCTCGGCTATCACGGATATCCCAAGTCAATCTGTGTCTCTGTTAATGAAGAGATTGTTCATGGTATCCCTGGTCCACGTATTCTTAATGATGGAGATGTTGTGTCAATCGATTGTGGCGCAATCATCGATGGATGGCATGGTGATGCTGCTTTCTCGGTAGGACTTGGCACGGTAGATCCTGCAGATCAGAAGATGATGGATGTCTGTGAAGAGTCTATGTGGCGCGGCATCGCTGCAGGTTCTGAAGGTGCACGTCTTTCAGATATTGGCCATGCTATCGAGCAGTACATCAACTCGCAGGGCAAGTATGGAATTCTTCGCGAGTATGGTGGCCACGGAATCGGTACAGAGATGCACCAAGAGCCACATGTTCTTAACTTTGGACGTAAGGGATTTGGTCCAAAGATTGTTCAGGGACTGGCACTGGCTATCGAACCGATGATCACTCGCGGCAGCGAGAAAACAAAGGTCCTCGGTGATGATTGGACAGTTGTCTCACACGATTCATCACGCGGCTCACATTTTGAGCACTCATATGTGATCTGCCCTGATGGAAAGCCATTTGTTCTCACCGCTCTCGATGGTGGTCGCCAGAAGTTGGCATCCCTTGGCGTCGAGGTCTCTGACTTACTCGACTAGGTCAAGCCCTAACCGTTAAACTCGCGGTATGGAGCAGCAGCGATGAGCCACCAAGATCAGGTGGAGTTCACAGTCTGGCTCCGCGAAAACCAGAAAGCCTTTCTTAAGGCAGCCCGTGTGATCTGCTTCGATACTCAAAATGCTGAAGATGTCCTCCAAGAGGCTTTGACCGATGTTTACAAGCGATGGTCAAAGATCCGCGAACATGAAAATCCTGAGGCCTACCTGATGCGCGTGATGGTGAGTAAGCATGCAGATATGCGTCGTAAGTGGCTTCGTAAGCAGCAGGAGCTTGAGACATCTTGGGATCTCGCTGAAAATATTAGAGATATCGCAGATCAGACAGATGATGTCACTCAACGACTCTTGGTTCAGGCAGCGCTCAAGACTCTCTCGGCTGTTCAACGCGCAGTCCTTGTTCTTATCTATGAACACGGCATGGTCTTGCGAGAGGTAGCAGATGTCTTGCAGATTCCGATGGGTACTGCGGCATCACACCTTGCTCGCGGCAAAGCGGCAGTTGCTGCCTATATAGAGTTGGTCCCCGAGTTAGAGAGATCGGCGAGCAAAGAGCTCGAATCTCCGATTAATAATGTTCATGAGATTGAGATAGTTACGGCAGAGGTGGTGGAATCTAATGAGTGATATCGATCCACTTATCAAACGTGAGATGCAATGGATGGCTGTCAGCGTTAACGATAACCGTGACCTTGCTCCCATCATTATTGCCCGCGTGCGCCGCCAAAGGATTCGCAATGCAATTCTTGCCGTAGTCGGCGTGCTCGCTATCAGCGCCGGCAGTATCGGCATTTATGAGCTTCTCAAATCAGATTCAAGTGCAATCGTTGTTGGGGGAGTAACTGGCAACAATGCGGCAACCCAGCCAGAGATCATGGGGCTTAACTCCGACTATCCCGTTACATGGGAGCAGAGTGTTGGCGATGTATCAGCGATCAGCGCTGCAGGCGGATTAGGTGACACCCTTGGAGGTCTCACCGCGGTTGGTCTCAAGATTTCATGGGAGCGCTGTGGCAAAGAGCAATGCCCAACGACCTGGATTCTCTCTGTTGAAAATAACACTGCAGATCTTGTCTCAACATCCCCATCACTAGGTATCTTCAATAACCACACGCCACTTATTAGTGACTCTCGGCCAACAACCGTACTCCCTGGGGGTAAGGCGCTTCTCGTATTCACCTTCCCAGAATTTAAGGATGGGCTGGAGATCGACCCAAGCGCCACTTGGCAGTGGAATTGGTATCTGGCTCAACTGCGTTAATTCTCACGCTCAAGAGTGACCATTTCTGACCATTCACCCCTACTAAAGCTCACATCGAGCGCATAAATTGGCGCCATTGCAACGGTGTTCTGAGTAAGCACGATCTAGGGGCCGCAGATGGGGCAACAGATGGAGGAAAAAGTGAAGAAGATTCTTATTATCGGAACAGCCGCTATGGCCCTTATTACTGGAGTTCTCGCTCCAGCCCAGGCAGCGCTCAATGTTCCTAAGACAGCGTGGCCGATCTGTAGCAGCGCTCGCACAACATATTGTGTTGATAGCGTCACTGTCACAACAGCATCAGGCGCAGTTGTTCCACTTACCTATGTTGCAGATGGCCAGGTACTTACAGCACCAGAGACAACAACTGTCTCAAGCGATACATCAACAGTTGTTGATACAAACACCGTTGTTGTGCCAACAATTCCAACACTTGCAACAGGCGGATCGCTTCCAGGTCGCTGGACTTCACTCAACTGGTCTGCAAATGGCCTCGACTCACTTGGCTATGGTGGACTCTATGTTGAGGCAAAGACAGCGAATGAATTCGTTAACCACGTCTTCGTCAATGTTCTTCCAACTATTACAAGCGCTGAGAAGAAGGTGAGCCTTGCAACTCAAGTTGATAACAACAAGTATGCAGCTAACCTTGATTCAGATATCTCCATCAGCGTAACAATCAAGACTGGTGAGATTAAGCCAGGTGTTCTTGTAGGTGTGGGTACCAATTTCACTGGTGATTACACAACTGCAAATGGACAATCCTCTATTAAGTTCACAGGTAGCCCTGTCACTGTTCCACTCGCTGCAAAGTCAGCTGATTGCTCTGGCGAAGAAGGTGTTGCAAAGGCAAACGTTCGCCAGCTTCAGGCAATTCTCTTTATCAATAACGATGGCCAATCCGCTTTCGGTGTAGATGGAACTTCAGGAGATATGGTCGTTTCATCAAACGGAACGTGTGATCTCAGCACACCAGTATGGAACGCTGAGAATAAGGAGTTCACATGGACTGCTGCAGCGCCACACTTTGCCCGTGATGGCGTTACACCAAATATGGGCTTCTACAAGGCAGTTATCCCAGCAGCGGACGCAAAGTTGCTCTGGGGTCTCGAGAATCCAAATGATGCAGTCAAGGCTCTCTCTGTTCAGGTAGTCACCACAGAGGGAAGTTCATCTGCTGCAGTTGCAACAATTGGTGTGAAGAGCGGCAAGATCATCATCGATGTATCAGGTTTTGGTTACTCACGTCCAAAGCTTCGTATTGCAGTCCGCAAGGATTGGAAGGCTCCAAAGCAGATGCTCAATAAGACAACTATTACCTGTGTGATGGGTAAATCAGTTAAGAAGATCACCGCTGTGAAGCCAACATGTCCAAAGGGATATATCAAGAAGTAACTCATGAAGAAGTTATTGGC
>JBFYJI010000044.1:0-6647 GCA_041311505.1 Candidatus Nanopelagicales bacterium
TATGCGATGTAACCTGCAAGAGCTGGGAGCAAGAAGCCCCATGGAGCCATTGCGAGGCCGAAGAAGAATGCACCGATACGTACACGAGCATCAAGTGATGCACCTGCAGCATCTGTGCCATCGAGAGCATTCTGAACACCAAGGCCTGTAAAGCCAGCTGGGTCTCCAGAGATCATAAAGCCGATAGCGATAAGAATACCGCCAGCTGTAACGAACGGAATCATGTAGCTGACGCCGGTCATTAAGTAACGACGAATGTTAGAACCAGAACTCACGGAAGTTCCTTTCTTTCATAGCCTTCACAGCCATTGTGAAGGAGGTCTTACTTATTCAGTTTTTTAGTGCTTTATTACATTCTCCCCCGCGCTCAATCTTGCAAGCTATTGAGCTCGGATGAGAATTCTTTATTAGCTGTTTGCTAGCGCCTCCGCCTGCTCAATCAGCCCTGCTGCATTCTTGATTGCATCCTTTGGAATTGACTTCACGATCTTGCAACCGTCAAAACGATCTTCATCACGGATACGTACATCGTTTGCAAAGATAATTGCATCCGCTGATGCGATCACATCTTGAGGAGTTGGCTTATATCCACCAGCACCTTGTGTCTCAATCACCATCTCGTGGCCCTTTGCCTTACCTGCGCGATCGAGAGCCTCTGCAGCCATAAATGTGTGGGCAATTCCAGTTGCGCATGATGTGACGACGACGAACTTCATTATTTATCTCCCGATGTGAGTAGGTGGACGAGTTCTGACTTTGTTGCCAATGTGCGAAGGCCGCTCGTGAAATCTGGGTCCATCATGCGGCGAGCAAGACTGGAGAGAATCTCGATGTGCTGATCGCCTGCCTCATTAGGCACGAGGATCATAAAGAGCACCTGTGCTGGATCTTCCTCTGGATCAAAGACGACACCTGAAGTACGAGCTACAACGACCGCTGCATCACTTACGCCACCGCTTCGAGCATGTGGGATGGCAATTCCGTCAATCTGAGGTGTGCCCATCTCATCTCGAGCAATGACATCGGCTGCGATTCGATCAGCATCGCTACCTCGACCAGCTGCAACAGCGACTGCTGCCATCTGCTTGATTGCATCGACTTTATCGCTTGCAACAAGGTCGAGAATGATGAGATCTTCGCTAAAGACTGACATGAGTTATGCCTCCACTAAGACGCGCGAGCGATCAAAGTCATCACGCGTACGGATTGAAATTGCTCCAGCTTGTTCTGGAGTTGGTATTGAAGTTCCTGGAAGCGGCACAGATGCTGCTGACCATGCAATTGCAGATTCGAGCGCTGAAACATCGCACCCTGCGGCAATAAAGATTCCGAGCAAGATGTCTCCTGCTCCCACTGGAGTTCCAGAAACTTTTTCGATTGGCTCGCAATGGGTTGCTCCATCAGCGGTGATCAGTAGCGCGCCATCTGCCCCCATGCTGCAGAGCACGGTAGTGACTCCCCCAGAAATAACCTCACGCGCGCCATCAATGACATCAGAAATGGTCATTAGTGGTCGTCCGACAAGCTCCGACAACTCTTCATGATTTGGCTTCACGAGATCCACCGCACCCGCTTTCACTGCGGCGGCAAACTCTGGACCTGAGGTATCTACAGCAACCTTTGCTCCGAGAGATTTTGCGAATGTAGCAAGCTCCGCGTACGCACTTGGAGCCAGGCCGGGATTGAGACGTCCTGCAAATACAACCCAATTATCTTTGAGTGAGAGCGATGAGAGCGCTTTCTTTACGAGCTCTAATTCAGTTGCGCCAAGAGTTGGGCCTGGCTCATTAATCTTTGTTACCACTCCTGAATCTTCAACAATTGTCATATTGCTGCGAATTGCATCGCCATGAGAGATGACGGTGTGTGCGATAGATGCCTTATCGAGTTCTTGGCTCATCCATGCTTCACCCAACTTGCCACCGATGAAGAGCGCATGAGTATCAACTCCAAATGCGCGAGCAGCTCGTGAAACATTGACCCCTTTGCCACCGGGATGAAGTGTGATCTCTTCTGCGCGTGTAATGCCTCCGTGCTTGAGAGATGGGAGGGCGATAGTGCGATCAATACTTGGATTGAGCGTTACGGTAAGAACCGACATCCCCAAGTTGCACTCCACTCCATCCGCACACGGCGCGCGAATAGATTAAGTAAACCCCTATCACTAGCCCTTTGTCCGATTATTCGGGTAACAAATACCAATCTTTTTTCATGTTTTTTCAGCGATTTACGCGTAACTGATTGGTAACTTAAGCGAGTTTACGACTCTTGCTCCACTTTACAAGGTAATCGATACCGCTCCAGATAGTCAGCACCACTGCGACCCCCATCAAGGTGTCGCGGAGAGGATAGAGCAGTGCAGGAAGCGGAAGAATATAGAAGCTCACTCCAAAGTTTTGAGTCAGGGTCTTAATCTTTCCGCCCTTACTTGCAGGAATAACGCCATCCTTGATGACAATGAGTCGGAAGATAGTAATTCCGATTTCTCTCACCAAGATGACGACGACAATCCACCATGGGAAGCGATCCAAAATCGCCAATGAAATCATTGCAGAGCCGATGAGAGCCTTATCTGCGACAGGATCAAGGAATGCACCGAGAGGTGTTGTGCGATTGCTCTTTCTCGCCCAATGTCCATCGAGAATATCTGTCATCCCTAAGGTGAAGTAGATCAGCCATGCGATGCACTGCCAAGTTGCAGACGGGCTATGGAAGAGCGCCCAGACACCGGTAGGAATTAGTGCGATTCGAAAGATTGTGAGCCAATTAGGCGTAATTTGAATAGCCATTACAGCGGCCTCGCAACAAGATCGGCGCCCATTGAATCGATGACCACTGCATCAACATACTGCCCAACTTCAAAATCGGTATCGATAAATGTTGTTGTGCCATCAACTTCTGGACCTTGATGAGCAGCGCGACCTTCTTGGAGATCTGCATCTTCGATAAGAACTCTTACAGTCTCACCAATGCGAGTCTGTGCTCGCTGGGAGACCATTTCATCTGCAAGGCGAGAGAGATTTTCCACTCGCTCCTTGATCAGATCTACATCTACCTTGTCGCTGAGATCGAGCGCCTCTGTATTGTCCTCATCAGAGTAACCAAATACACCTATTGCGTCTAGCTTGGCTGCAGAGATGAATTCTGCAAGCTCATTAAAATCTTCTTCTCTCTCGCCAGGAAAACCTACGATGAAATTGGAGCGAATCCCTGCTTCGGGTGAGAGAGCTCGTATTTGGGTGATGAGATGGAGGAACTTCTCAGAATCTCCAAAGCGGCGCATGCGGCGCAATACAGATGCACTTGTGTGCTGGAAAGAGAGATCAAAATAAGGAGCAACCTTTTCGGTCTCAACCATTGCTTGCAAGAGTGATGGGCGCACCTCAGCAGGTTGCAGATATGAAAGTCGCACTCTTTCAACGCCAGGTATCTGCGCAAACTTCGCTAAGTTCTTCTCCATTAGACGGAGATCACCTAGATCTTTTCCATATGAGGTTGTGTTCTCTGAGACTAGAAAGAGCTCGGAGACTCCATGGTCTGCTAGCCATCCCGCCTCTTCGAGTACCTCATCAATTGGTCGTGAGAGGAAAGATCCGCGGAAATATGGAATCGCACAGAAGGCACATCTGCGATCACAGCCTGAGGCGATCTTCAGTGGTGCCCATGGAGCGTTACCGAGGCGCTTTCTCAAGAGCGAACCTCCAGCACCCACCTGTGATGTGTGCTCTGCATCCTTCACCTCACGTCGAACTTCTGCGCGAGCAACGGGAGTAATAGGAAGCAGTGCTCGGCGATCTTGAGGAGTGTGTGCTGTATGCGAATTTCCGGAGAGAATTGATTGCAGCTTTGCAGAGATATCTTGATAATCATCGAAACCGAGAATTGCATCAGCCTCTGGAAGAGCATCGGCTAACTCTTTTCCATATCGCTCTGCCATGCAGCCGACGGCAACTACAGCTTTGGTTGTGCCATGACCTTTGAGTGAATTTGCTTCAAGAAGGGCATCGACTGAGTCTTTCTTTGCAGATTCGATAAATCCGCAGGTATTGACGACTGCCACCTCTGCCGACTCTGCATCGTCAACGAGGGTCCACCCTTCGGCGGCGAGACGGCCTGCGAGCTCTTCAGAATCTACTTCATTACGAGCGCACCCCATTGTGACAATTGCGACGGTGCGAGACATAGGGGTGATACTACAATGGTGAGAAGAAAATATTGAACTTAAGCGAAATTATCGGAAGGTTCGGCGAACTTCCTGATTTTGACCGCCGAGAGGTGCGATGAGTTCTCCATTGACGGTGAGATCAAGGCCTGCTGGGTTGCTGAAGTAGACGCTGATTGAAGTATCTGAAGCGAAGGTCTTACTATCATTTTGAAAGATGTTTCCATGAAAGACATGTTCACCATTGATGACGATATCTGCCAGCGAACTTCCTCGAACAGCATTGATGACGAGAGTTACTCCCCCGCTTGAAGGCAGGGGCGAAGCAGATGCTGTCGCGCTCTCCGAAGGGGCTGGGGCTGCGGTTGCAGATGGAGTCGCGGTGGGCTTAATAGTGCTCTCACTATTGACATTTGAAATGACAATTTGAACAACGGCTAGGACAAGAACAATAGAGAGTGAGAAGGCAGCTGGCACCTTCCATGACATGCGCTTCTTCTCATGTGGCACTCTCGCAACGTTATTTTCGACGAGCATCTCATTGATGCTTCGGCTTGCCGCAGAGTGCTCCTCGTTATATTGATCGAGAAGTTGATTGATATCGAGACCAAGCTTGGGAGCGATATTGCGGAGATGTCCCTTTGCATAGATGTCGCCACCGCAATGTGCAAAATCATTGCGCTCCATCTCAGAGAGAAGGCCGGGACGAATACTTGTCGCATCTGCTAAGTCTTCGAGTGAGATGCCGGCAGCAGTGCGCGCTGCATAGAGCACCTCACCTAAATTCATGCCAACCTCACTTCATAAAGTTAGGTCGTATTTTACCTACCGCTCTCAGCCATTCACTAGTCCTACGGTTCATTCTGGAGGAAATCACCCCAAGAAATAACCAGTTCTAGTAGTCGCGGAGCGTGGCAAGAACTGAATCGAGCTCCTCATTGGTGACGAGAACTGCTCGTGCTTTGGAGCCTTCTGATGGGCCAACGATTCCACGTGACTCCATCAAATCCATCAAGCGACCAGCCTTAGCAAAACCAACTCGCAACTTTCGCTGAAGCATTGAAGTGGAACCGAATTGAGTTCCGACTACCAACTCAACCGCTTGGCAGAGAAGTTCAAGATCGTCACCAATCTCTTTATCAATCTGCTTTGATGATTGCGGAGCTGCAGTGACATCATCGCGATAGCGAGGTTTGAGCTGTTTCTTCACATGGTTGGTGACTGCCTCAATCTCCCGCTCTGAAACATAAGCGCCCTGGATACGAATTGGTCGGCTTGCTCCCATCGGGATAAAGAGACCATCGCCCTGGCCAATAAGCTTTTCAGCTCCAGGTGAATCTAAGATAACGCGGCTATCTGCAAGTGATGACGTCGCAAATGAAAGGCGTGAAGGAACGTTCGCTTTGATAAGTCCTGTGACGACATCAACGGAAGGTCGCTGAGTTGCAAGCACTAAGTGGATACCGGCAGAGCGAGCTAGCTGTGTAATGCGCACGACAGATTCTTCGACCTCACGAGCTGCGACCATCATCAAATCTGCCAACTCATCAATGACGACGAGAAGATATGGATACGGCTCTAGTACACGATCAGAATCTGGTGGAGCGACGACTTTTCCTGCACGGACAGCTTTATTGAAGTCATCAATATGTCTAAAGCCAAAATTTGCAAGATCTTCATAGCGAAGATCCATTTCACGAACAACCCAGGTGAGTGCATCTGCTGCCTTCTTTGGGTTGGTGATAATCGGGGTAATCAAGTGAGGAATACCTTCATACGCGGTGAGCTCGACTCGCTTTGGATCAATCAAAATCAAGCGAACTTCATCAGGGGTCGCACGCATCATGATGGAGGTGATCATCGAGTTAATCATCGAAGACTTACCGGCACCTGTTGCACCTGCCACGAGAAGGTGCGGCATCTTCGCTAGGTTGGCACAGACAAAGTTGCCCTCAACATCCTTACCCAGTGCCACCAACATAGGGTGGTGATCTTGGCCAGCTACGCTTGAGCGCATTACATCGCCGAGTGCGACAATCTCGCGGTCTGTATTAGGAATCTCGATTCCCACAGCAGATTTTCCTGGAATTGGCGAGAGGATTCGCACCTCACTGCTTGCAACCGCATAAGAAATATTCTTTGACAAAGCGGTGATGCGTTCGACCTTTACAGCATTACCGAGCTCAACTTCATAACGAGTCACGGTAGGTCCACGCATGAAGCCAGTCACCTGTGCATCGATATCAAATTGCTTAAAGACTTCGGTAAGAGCTGCGACGACCGTGTCATTGGCTTTGCTCTTTCCCTTAGATGCAGGACCTACCTTGAGGAGATCTTGTGAAGGAAGTTCATACTTTGAATCACCCGTTAAGAGAAGCTGCTCTGGATGTGCGTTGACTTTAGGAGCGTTCTTGAGTTGTGAGTCGAGAGGCTTCGGTATTTCAACTGTAAATTCTTGATCGAACTCCGCCTCTTCAATCTCCTC
>JBFYJI010000045.1:0-6632 GCA_041311505.1 Candidatus Nanopelagicales bacterium
CAGCTGGCTTAGCAGCAGCCTTCTTGCGGCGCTTTGGAGCAGCCTTCTTTGCAGCAGGAGCTGCAACAGCAGCCTTCTTGCGGCGCTTTGGAGCAGCCTTCTTTGCAGCAGCTGGCTTTGCAGCAGCCTTCTTACGCTTTGGAGCAGCCTTCTTAGCAGCAGCCATAGTTTTTATCTCCTAAATGGAAGGGTTCGGATCCGTCACCCAAACCTGTTTCGTGGATAAGTGTGACGGAAAATAAAAAAAATTGCCACTACATAGTGGCAAATATCGCAGTGCGTGTCGGTAATTATTTTTTTCTGATTTTCATGCATTTAATAAAAAATGCGATCAATTATTTTGAAAATCAACCTTCATTTTCTAGATTTTTCCGTCTTTCTCTCTCTTCAACGGCATATTTATTGGTTTCTGCGTCATATTTGCGGAAATCGGGCATGAAAATCGCCAAAATTGCGACTCCAATCACGCAAATTACCCCTCCAGAAGTTACCGAGAAGGAAAGTGAGGTAGCTGCAGCTACAGATGCAGCTCTCAATTGACCAGCAAGTGGACCGATGGAGTAAGAGAGCATCTCGATTCCTGCCAACCGACCTCGAAGATGGTCAGGGATTGTCTGATTCCAGATGACTCCTCTAAAGAGAGCAGAGATATGGTCAGAGGCGCCGGCCAATGCAAGACAGAGAAGGACGATCCAGACCGAATGGGTCAATCCAGAGAGAGCGATCGCTACACCCCAGCCCATCGCTGCCCAGATAACTGCCCGACCATGGAATCGGTAGTGCTTCGTCCATCCACTTGTCAGTGTTACGACGAGAGCACCGACCATTCCGGCAGAATAAAAGAGCCCGAGCGCCCATGGAGCATCGACATAGTCGACCCAAAATGGAATGAGAGCTGTTGGCATTGCAAAGAACATCGCAACAAGATCGATTGCATAAGTTGCCAATAAATCTTGGCGGCTAAAGGCATATCGGACGCCATCCCAAAGAGCTTTAAATGAAGGCTTTTCAGCTTCCTTTGACGGTGGAATATTTCGCACTCGTGCCAAGAAGATGAGTGAAATTAAATATGTAGCAATATCAAATCCATAACCGATTGAGATGTTAAATGTTGAGAAGATCAATCCACCAAGGGTCGGTCCGGCGATAATTCCAAATTGATATCGGAGTGAGTTGAGATTTGATGCCGATGCCAATTCATCCTGTGGGACAAGGCGGGGGAGGATCGCTCCCATACTTGGCCGCTGCAGACCGTCGACGACTGCGAAGAGACCTGCGGCAAGATAGATGGCGATAGTCGTTGGGTGGGGCAGCATCGAGTTGATGAGAAGAGTGGTGACGACCAGGAGGGCGCCAGCCTCAGTTGCCCAGATCATCTTCTTCCGGTCGACAGCATCTGCAAGGACTCCGCCATAGAGACCGAAGATAATCAAGGGGAGGATTTCGATAACTCCGAGGATTCCGACAGCGACATAGGAGCCGGTCAGTTGCTTGAGATGGAGCGGCATCGCGACATAGGTGATCATCGAGCCGAGATATGAGATGAGTCCAGCCGACCAGAGATTGCGGTAATCCGGGTACTTCTTCAGAGGCGATATATCAATCGCGAAAGCTGCCCGTTTCTTCATGGCGAGATAGTAGTCGCGTTAGTGAAAGGTCTGGCTCTCGGTAGGAAAAGTTCCCAGGCGAACCTCTTCTGCAAACTCCTTCGATGCATCGAGAAGTTCTTGGCGAAGATTGCGATATGCCTTGGCGAGCTTTGGAGGTTTTGCAGTAAATCCAGCCATATCAGTCCAGACCAATACTTGGGCATCTGTGCCCTTACCGGCACCGATTCCAATGGTCGGAATCGATAGGGATGCGGTGATCTCATGTGCGAGATCTTCAGGCACTAACTCAAGGACGATCGCAAATGCCCCCGCCTTCTCGAGATCGAGCGCCGCCGCCTTCATGACATCTCCATCAGTACGTCCTTGGACCTTATAGCCGCCGAGTTGGTGGAGTGATTGCGGGGTAAGTCCGAGATGGCCCATCACTGGAATTCCAGAAGTACTCAACTTCTTTACAGTCTCAAGATGTGCACCCTCTAGCTTTACCGCCATAGCGCCGGACTCTTTGAAGAATCGAATAGATGTTGCAAGCGCTTGTTCTGGCGATGATTCGTAGGATCCAAAGGGAAGGTCTGCAACGACAAGTGCCCGAGAAGATCCTCGAACCACCGCTCGGGCCAATGGAATCAACTCATCGACTGTGACGGGGATGGTGTTCTCTTCGCCGAGAAAATTATTGCCAGCGCTATCTCCCACAAGCAGGACCGGGATTCCAGCTTCATCAAATATCGATGCCGTCATCTGCTCGTAGGAGGTGAGCATTGCCCACTTCTCGCCGCGCTCTTTTGCAGCTTTGAGATCAAGGATGGTGACGCGACGATGGGAGGCACCGCCATAAAGGGTCGTTGAAGACATATCTACTACTCCTGCCTCGAAGCCACATTGGGTCCCCGGGTTCAATACGAAACGATACTCCTCTACTCTTGAACCATGAAGTTGAGAGTGGCTCTCGCCCAGATCAATCCGACGGTGGGCGACCTCGAAGGCAATGCTGCGCTCATCTTGGCTCACGCCGAATCGGCTGAGATCAGCGGGGCACATATCGCCCTCTTCCCAGAGATGGCGCTGACCGGATATCCGGTTGAAGACCTCGCGCTCCGCCCCTCTTTTCAAGTAGCTAGCGCAAAGTCGATCGAAGTTCTCGCAGCAGCGCTGCCGAAGAAATTGGTCTCCATCGTCGGATACCTCGACCATAGAGATGGAGCGCCACAGAACCGCGTGGCAGTGATATCTAAGGGAGAGATCCTTGCTACCTATACAAAGTGCCAGCTCCCTAATTACGGAGTCTTTGATGAGTACCGCAACTTTGTGCCGGGAGATTCAACTCTTGTGGTGCGTATCCATGGGGTCGATGTTGGAATCTTGATCTGCGAAGATCTCTGGGTCGATGGTGGAATCACCTCGCAGTTAGCTGCTCGCACACCTGGCATGGTGCTCGTTCCCAATGGCTCACCTTTTGAACGCAATAAAGATGACGTTCGAGCATCGCTCGTTCAACGCCGCGCTCGTGAAATTGGAGCGCCACTTGTCTATGTCAATATGACAGGTGGCCAAGATGATCTGGTCTTCGATGGCGACAGTATTGCAGTCGATGCGGCAGGTTCGATTATTGGTCGCGCACCGCAATTTGAAGATGGCATGATGCTTCTCGATATTGAGGCAGAGGGCCGGACTAGTACTCCAGATGTTGTCGTCAGTGATGAGGAGGCAAAGTTTGATCGCACACTCACTCCAGGTATTGCAGCTCGCCTCGGTAGCGAAGAAGAGATCTGGAACGCAATTGTGGTTGGCCTTCGAGATTACGTCATCAAGAATGGCTTTAGTAAAGTCTTAATTGGCCTCTCTGGCGGAATTGATTCTGCGGTAGTTGCCGCTCTTGCAGTTGATGCACTTGGACCCGAATCAGTACACGGTGTTGCGATGCCAAGTAAGTATTCATCGGGACATTCGATTGAAGATGCCGAAGCGCTGGCACATAACACTGGCCTCGGACTTCGCATGGTGCGTATTGAGACGATGGTTGATGCATATATGCAAGAACTCAACCTCACGGGTATTGCTGAGGAGAACCTCCAAGCTCGAGTTCGCGGAACAACCTTGATGGCCATTGCTAACCAAGAGAATATGGTCGTCTTGGCAACCGGCAATAAATCTGAGCTCGCTTGCGGGTATTCCACTCTCTACGGAGATGCAGTCGGAGCATATGCACCTATTAAAGATATTTATAAGGTCGATGTCTGGGCACTTGCTCGCTGGCGTAATGAGGTAGCAAAGATTGCAGGGGAGAAGCCACCCATTCCGGTGCGTTCGATCGAGAAGGCGCCAAGCGCTGAACTTCGCCCTGATCAGAAGGACTCTGACTCTCTCCCTGAGTACGAGATCCTCGATGAGGTCTTGCGCAACTATGTTGATGAAGATCGTGGCTATAACGAACTCATCTCCATGGGATTTGATGCAGCTCTCGTAAAGAGAGTGACCATCATGGTCGATAAGGCTGAATATAAGCGTCGCCAATACCCGCCTGGACCAAAGATTTCCAAGCGCGCTTTCGGCAAGGATCGTCGACTACCTATGACATCTCACTGGCGCGAGAAATAAATCTGACCATATAAGACCTGACGCTTTCACCGTCACTTCAATACTGTTTCTATAGGAAACAAAGGAGTGACGATGTTCTGTTCTTCATGCGGCAACAAACTAGAAGAGGCAGTGAAGTTTTGTTCACATTGTGGTGCTGGAGTAAACACAACTGAGGCCACTCAATCCTCCCAGAGCGAAAGTGTGGCCCTCCCAGAGGGCTGGGAAGCAACTCTCAAGAAAGTCGGCGAATCATTTGGTGATGCCCCGTGGGTTTATAAGTATCTTGAGAATCAAACCCAATGGGAAGGGGAGTCGCAAGCTCCTGCTGCTCTTGAACAACCGATGCTCTCTTGCTTCTCGGGTAGGTTCTTGCCATCTGCAATGCGTCAAGGTTTGATTATTTTTACACCGACTTACATCACCATTGTTGCAAAGAAAATTGTGATGTATTCGCAGCTGGACTTAGTAGTGCCCAAAGATAAGATCGCAAGAATCGATGTGAAGTTGATTGAGGTTCCAAATGGTGCGGGACCACAGTTTGCGCCGCTCAAATTTTGGCATGTCGCAATCATCACCGAACGAGCAATTAAAGGCATTAATACGATGTCAAAGAATGCCTACAAATTAGGGCGTGCAGTTCTCCCGCTTACATATCCCTACTTCACCACTGGAGAACTCGATTTTTACCTCCCGGCAGGGGCGACCGATTTCGAAAGAGAGAAATTTGAAGGGGTCCTCAAGGAGAATCTCGCCAAAGTGGCTCATTATTACCCAGTCACGATTAATCGAAACCCTCTCAAGGCATAGTAAAAACTTGTAACACAGGCGTAACCTGACCTTGGCATTATGGGGCCATGTCCTCAGACAATATGAGCAAGCAGCAAGAGTTCGTTCTTCGTACTATCGAAGAGCGCGATATTCGCTTTATCCGACTCTGGTTTACAGATGTACTCGGCACTCTCAAGTCGGTAGCGATTGCTCCAGCAGAACTCGATGCAGCATTTGAAGAAGGTATTGGTTTCGATGGTTCTGCAATCGAAGGCTTTGCTCGTGGATTCGAATCAGATATGTTGGCAAAGCCAGACCCTGCAACATTCTCTATCTTGCCTTGGCGCACTGAGGCACCAGGTGCTGCACGTATGTTCTGCGATATCACTCTTCCTAATGGCGATCCTTCTCCAACAGATCCTCGCAATGTATTGCGTCGCACCTTGGCTAAGGCTGCCGAGATGGGATTCACCTGTTACACACATCCAGAGATTGAGTTCTTCCTCTTTAAATCACAACCTGAAAAAGGTGGAGCTCCACTTCCTGTGGATCAAGGTGGGTACTTCGATCACACACCAGCTGTCGTGGGACATGACTTCCGTCGTCAAGCAATCACAATGCTTGAATCTATGGGAGTCTCTGTTGAATTTAGCCACCATGAAGGTGCGCCAGGTCAGCAAGAAATCGATCTTCGCTATGCAGATGCACTGAGCACTGCAGATAACATCATGACCTTCCGTCACGTCATTAAAGAGGTGGCGCTTGAGCAGGGTTTCTACGCATCCTTTATGCCAAAGCCATTTACAGATCATCCTGGTTCAGGAATGCATACTCACGTCTCCCTCTTTAAGGGTGAGGAGAATGCTTTCTACGATTCAAACGCAGAGCTCAACCTTTCAGAGACAGGCCGCCAATTTGTTGCCGGCATCTTAAAGCATGCATCAGAGATCACTGCAGTTACTAATCAGTGGGTTAACTCATATAAGCGACTTCAAGGTGGAGGCGAAGCTCCTGCACTTATCAACTGGGGACACAATGATCGTGGCGCACTGGTGCGTATTCCTATGTATAAGCCAAATAAGGAGAACTCAACACGTATCGAGTTCCGATCACCAGATTCAGCATGTAACCCATATCTTGCATATGCAGTCATGATTGCTGCAGGACTCAAGGGAATCAGCGAGAAGTACACTCTCAATCCATCTAATGAGAATGAGAAGCTTCCCTCCAACCTCAATGAAGCAATTTCAATCATGGAGAAGAGCGAGCTAGTGCGCGAGACTCTCGGTGAGAGCGTCTTTGAATATGTATTGCGTAATAAGCGAGCTGAGTGGCTCGACTATCGCCGTCAGGTAAGTCAGTACGAGCTCGACCGTTATTTACCAGTCCTCTAGTTGCTCTTTTCCGATACTCTCAATTCATGGCACATGTAGTAGTTATTGGTGATCGGGTTCGATTTGAGTTATCCACCTGGGAGGAGATCGGCGCCTTTGCTCGCTCCCAAGAGGTTGCCCTCTCAGATGTTGAATCTGTTGAGGTGGTTGCCAATCCATGGACCAGTGCAGTACTCAAAGGAATTCGAGCCCCAGGAACAGGGATTCCACTGATCGTCATGCTCGGCACTATGCGCTATCGCGGAGGTAAAGATCTCTGCGCGATATATAAGCGTCGCCC
>JBFYJI010000046.1:0-6291 GCA_041311505.1 Candidatus Nanopelagicales bacterium
GAAAAGCAAGAAGATTCAGAGGTTGATGCGTGGATCGATGAAGATGAATTTGAGGATGCATAAATGAAAATCTCAATCCACTCCCGTCATGCAGAGTTAGCGGCAGATTTCGAACCAATTGCGGTAGAGAAACTGCAATCAATGGAGCGCTTTAACGTCACTATCGACCGAATCGATGTTGAAGTCACCCATGAACAGAACCCACGTCAAGGTAAGCACTCACATAAAGTCGTCATTACATCCCACGGCGCAGGGCCATCACTTCGCGCAGAGGCCACGGAGTTCAATGATCTTGCTGCATTTGATGTTGCAATCAAGAACATCGAACTACAGATTAGAAAACTTCACGAGAAGAGCAAAGATCATGGGCGCGACACGATTCGCACCATGCCAGTCGCAGATTAACGACCTTTATTCTTCGCAGACTTTATAGGTTTTGCGGGCTCTGTCGGTGGCACGGGTGGGGCGCCAAGAGCGGCAATCGCAGAGTCACGGTTTGTAATAGCAATACTGATTGCATTCTTGCGAGCGACTGCAGCGGCATTCTTCTGATCTGGACCTTTAGCTGTTGCCATAGCACTCTTGAAATCTGAATTTGCCTTATCGCAATTGGATTTAAATGTCTGATTGATATTGCGAATCTGCTCGTTGCGAGATTTCATATCAGATAAGAACTTCTCTTTATCAACTTTAAATTGTTCAAACTGAGCCTTATATGACTCTGGAGACGGAGTGACCTGAGGGTTGGAATCTGCAATCGCAAAATCGGTCTGCGCAACAGGGGAGAGCGCGAGGGCGAGGAGGATTACTCCACGGCGGCCAGCTTTTCTCATAGCGATATTGTCGCCAATCAATATGTGAAAACTCTGTGAAACCCACTTCATTTACGCGTGTCCATCAAAATTTCCTCCGACTTCGCTGGCGGAGTTCTGCGCCATCATGGGAAGGTAGGCACATGGGACAGTTGATCTTGGTGATTGATGATGAGGCTGGAGTCCGCGAACTCCTCGCCGATGCTCTCAAGATTGCAGGCTTTGAGACAGCCGTTGCAGCTGATGCGATGGTGGCTCAGACAATGCTGCGCACCATTAAGCCAGATCTCTATATCGTCGATATCAATATGCCGCTGATGGATGGCTTTGAATTTATCGAGCGAGTCAGAGGCAATGGAGATAACACACCAGCGCTGATGTTAAGCGCCAGAGGTGATCGCGCCGATATCACTCGAGGACTTACTCTCGGAGCAGATGATTATGTGACCAAGCCCTTTGGACTTGAAGAGTTAGTTCTACGTGTGAAAGCAATCTTGCGTCGATCATCATTTGTTGAGAGCGCTCCCACATCACTTACCTGTGGTCCCATCACCTTGGATGAGTCTTCACATAAGGTCACTTTGAATGGCGAGTTAGTAGATCTCTCACCTACTGAGTTTCGTCTTCTCCACGTACTCCTTGAGTCAAAGGGCCGCGTCTTGAGCAAGAGCTTCCTCCTCGATGAGGTGTGGGGAATCAATTTTGAAACCGAGACGACAGTCGTTGATACCTACATCTCCTATCTTCGCAAGAAGCTCCATCGCGATGGCTTTGAAGGCATTAGGACAGTTCGCGGGGTTGGCTTCCAACTTCAGCTTGAGAAGAAGTGAAGCTCTCCTCCACCGGGCGAATTCGCCTCGTCTCACTTGCCACTGCAATCCTGCTCACATCAGGAATCGGTTCATTCTTAGCGATTGGAAGTTATCGCGCTGATATCTTGGCAATCGATACCTCTATTAGTCAGACTATTGCCAATGCAGCTAGTGAAAACTCACAGGAGTTAAGCGCAGCGCTCTTTCATATCGATGAGAAATCTCTTGATTTATCTCTCTATCTCATCTCGCGTGATGGATCTCAGACAACGGTTAATGAATCAACCAAATTAATCAATCACACATTCACCTACGATGAGGCATCTAATGCAGTCCGTTCGATACGGAGCTTTGACGATGGTTCAAATATCCGCTATCAATCGCTCTTGATTTCAGGTGGCGATTACCTCTTGATCGCTTCATCGTCGCAGAGCGTTGAGAACAATCTCAGCTCCAATCTCATCAGCGTCGCCCTCCTTACCCTCATAACCTCGCTTGCAACATTTTTCTTGATCTCGCTCTATCTCAAGCGATTAAAGCGCCGTGATGAAGCTGATGCCTTAGCTCGCATGCAGGCCTTTCTCGGGGATGCATCTCATGAGCTACGCACTCCTCTAACAATCATTAAGGGATATGTGGAGATGCTCAGCACTGGACAGCTGAAAGAGTCGGCAGACCAAGATCGCGCATTTAAGAGAGTCAATACAGAGATTGTGCGGATGGAGACGCTGATTCACGATCTCCTCTTATTGGCAGAGCTAGGGGAGAGCGGTCAGCGCGAAAGCGCAATTGTGGACCTCTCTGAGTTAGTCGCGGCACATGCAGAGGACTTCAAGACACTCAATAGCTCGCGCAAGGTTGATATCTCTATCGAAGGCGAGATTGAAATTGTGGGAGTTCGAGACTTTATCTCTCGCTTTATTCAGAATGCTCTTAATAACATCGCTCGCCATACAGAATCAGATGCACCGGTCTCCCTCACCTTAAAGAGAAATGGAAAAGTTGCAACACTTGTTATTGAAGATGGAGGCAAGGGATTGCCGGAGAGTGCCTATAGCAATGAGGTGCGATCTCTTACTCGCTTCGATCCTTCCCGATCACGAGAGAGTGGTGGTTCGGGCCTTGGCATGAGCATTATGGCAGCGGTGATCGAGCGTATTGGCGGAAAGTTAAGACTTGAGAAGAGCCACCTCGGTGGCCTTGCAGTGATTGCTGAAATTCCTACTTATCGCGAGTAGAGATAAGGCTTGTCACTGTTGCAATTCCCAGGCAAGAGACAATGACTGCCAAAGATTGAGTAATAGTGATTTCAGGAATTTCAAATCCCGCAATGTGATCGACGTTGATTCCGTGGAATGCATGGAAGATTAGTTTCACTCCAATAAAGGCGAGGACAACTGAGAGGCCCTTACCGATATGCACGAGGCGCTGCATCAATCCACCGATGAGGAAGTAGAGCTGGCGTAGACCCATCAAGGCAAAGATATTTGCCGTAATAACGATATAGACATTCTCTGTCAGGCCGAAGATTGCTGGAATTGAATCGAGGGCGAAAAGGAGGTCTGTAACGCCAAGTGTGATGAGTGCGATGGTGAAAGGCTTAATACCTTTCTTGCTCAGATATGTAATGACCTTACTATCTTCTTTATCGCCCTCATCATGTGAGCTCTCCATAAAGAGGCTAAATGCTGTGTAGATCAGGAATGCCCCGAAGAGGAAGAAGACCTGCTGGAACTCTTCGATGACCTTTGCACCAACCGAGATTGCAATGATGCGAAGGACGAGAGCGAAGAGGATGCCGATGAGTAATGCCAACTGTTGGCGCTCTCGAGAGATCTTGAGCCTGGTCAGGATGATAACGAAGACGAAGAGATTGTCGAAGGAGAGGGAGTACTCAGTAAGCCACCCCGCAAAGAACTCCTTCTGGCTCTGAGGGTCGAGCCAATGGCCCATAAATACTCCAAAGGCAATTGCCAATGAGACGTAGAAGATCGACCAGAGGGTGACCTCGCGCATTGAGGTCTCTTTCTCGCGATTTGCAACCGCCCAGATGAAATCAATGATCACCACAATCAAGAGAGCAACAATGGTGATAATCCAGTTGGTGGTTGAAATCATTGTGAAAGACTAGCATTGAAGGTGTGAGCGATAGAGAATTCGAGAAGGTACTCGATGAGCTGGAGGGGTCTATCACTCAGAGAGAGACTTTTGTCAGGGCGGTCTTTTCGGGACGTCGCCGCAATATGCAGCCAGAATACGAGCGCATTGATTTAAGGCCAGTCCAGATCAAAGAGTCTCTGATGATTCAGATGAGCTATAGCGATGGTCGTCAGATGACCACCAAGAATTTCACACAAGAGCAACTTCCAATCAGAGAAATTGCTGAGAGTGGTTATGCCAATTTTCTTGTGGAGAGCACAGATGAGACGCTCTCAATTCGAGTGACAAAGAAGGGTGCGCCCCTTATCTCTCGCAAGAAGTCCACTGCCGTTCAGCAGTTAGATCACGATAAGAGTAAGAAGCGCCTCCTAGATCCCTCTGATCCATTCTTGAGAGAGATCGGCATCTCTGATGCCCATGGTGTAATCAAGCCATCACGAATGGATAAGTACAAGCAGGTAGAGGAATTTCTTCGACTTCTTGCACCGACTTTAAGAGATGCAATTTCTGCAGGTCATATTGCAACCCCGACGGAAGAGAAACCACTTCGCATCGTAGATCTTGGATGTGGCCATGCATACCTCACCTTTGCGACACATCAATATCTCAAGGCAGAGGGGATTGCTGTAGAAGTCATCGGCATCGATGTTCGCACTACCTCTCGAGATCGCAATAATGAGATCGCAGCAAAGCTCGGTATCTCACAAACAATCTCATTCCGAGCAGAAGAGATTTCAGAGACAACTCTTGATGGGGCAGATATCGCTATCGCTCTCCATGCATGCGACACAGCTACCGATGATGCAATCGCGTGGGCAGTCAATCATGGCGTTGCACTTGCTCTCTTTGCACCATGTTGTCACCACGATATTCAGGCTCAGCTGAAAGATATCCCCGAGCCATGGTCGATGATTACTCGCCAAGGAATCATGCGCGAGCGAATGGGAGATCTCATCACTGATGCGCTTCGTATCTCACTGATGAAGCAGCGCGGATATCGAGTCGAGGCGATTGAATTTGTTGGAGGAGAGCACACGCCTCGAAATCTCATGATCCGGGCGGTGCATACCGATGCCGCCATTGATCCCGCCGAGGTGGAGCGCTATGCCTTGATGCGTCAGCAGTGGTCACTGACGCCCGTTCTTGAGGGGAAATTGAACCGATAGACTTAGGGCATGTCTAAAGTGCTCGCATCTTTGCCAATCGGAGAAAAAGTTGGAATCGCCTTCTCAGGTGGACTCGACACATCAGTTGCCGTTGCATGGATGCGCGATAAAGGTGCGGTGCCATGCACTTACACAGCAGATCTTGGTCAATATGACGAGAGCAATATCGAATCAATTCCAGATCGCGCAAAAGAGTATGGCGCAGAGATCGCTCGCCTCGTCGATTGCAAGACACCACTCGTAGAAGAGGGCCTCGCTGCAATTGCATGTGGAGCATTCCATATCCGATCTGGCGGTAAGCAGTATTTCAATACAACTCCATTGGGTCGCGCTGTTACGGGAACACTTCTTGTTCGCGCAATGCTTAGCGATAACGTTGAGATTTGGGGCGATGGCTCTACATATAAGGGTAATGACATCGAGCGCTTCTATCGATACGGACTTCTTGCCAATCCCAACCTTCGTATCTACAAGCCTTGGCTTGATGAGGATTTTGTCACCGAGCTCGGCGGCCGCAAGGAGATGTCTGAGTGGCTCGTTGCCCACAACTTCCCTTATCGCGATAGCGCAGAGAAGGCGTACTCAACCGATGCAAATATTCTCGGCGCAACACATGAGGCGAAGGACCTTGAGAGCCTCGATGCTTCTCTTGAAATCGTCTCACCGATTATGGGCGTTAAGTTCTGGGATTCTTCAGTCAATATCCCATCTGAAGATGTCAAGATTCAATTTGTCCAGGGACGCCCAGTTGCAATCAACGGCAAGGATTTCACTGATGTCGTCGCTCTGATGCAAGAGGCGAACGCGATCGGTGGACGTCACGGTCTCGGAATGGCAGATCAGATCGAAAACCGCATCATCGAAGCGAAGTCACGTGGAATCTATGAGGCGCCAGGTATGGCTCTCCTCTTTATTGCATACGAACGTCTCGTCAGCGCTATTCATAATGAAGACACAATTGCTAACTATCACGCAGAAGGTCGTCGACTTGGTCGCCTCCTCTACGAAGGACGTTGGCTCGATCCACAGAGCTTGATGCTCCGTGAGTCTTTGACGCGTTGGGTTGCATCTGCAGTCACAGGTGAGGTCACACTTCGACTTCGCCGTGGCGATGATTACTCAGTAATCAATACATCTGGTCCAGCGCTGAGCTACCACCCAGAGAAGCTCTCTATGGAGCGCACAGAAGGTGCGGCTTTTGGTCCAACAGATCGCATCGGCCAACTCACAATGCGCAACCTCGATATTGCAGATACTCGTAGCAAGCTTGAGATGTATCGCGATCAAGGACAGCTTGGTGGGGGAGAGTTCAAGCTCATTCGTCAGTTGGAGAACTAATTG
>JBFYJI010000047.1:0-6138 GCA_041311505.1 Candidatus Nanopelagicales bacterium
ACCAAGCACCAGACTTCTTGACGATGCCGAGATCAACGCCCATATCGAGGAGTGATCCCTCGCGTGAGATACCTGTTCCGTAGATAATGTCGAACTCTGCCTGCTTGAAAGGTGGAGCCATCTTATTCTTGACTACCTTCACGCGAGTGCGGTTACCGACAGACTCTTGTCCATCCTTAAGAGTTTCGATGCGACGGATATCGAGACGAACAGATGCATAGAACTTGAGCGCCTTTCCACCTGTAGTTGTCTCAGGTGAACCGAAGAAGACACCGATCTTGTCGCGGAGCTGGTTGATAAAGATCGCTGTTGTCTTTGATTGGTGAAGGGCACCAGTGACCTTACGAAGTGCCTGTGACATCAAACGTGCCTGGAGACCCATATGTGAATCACCCATCTCACCTTCGATCTCCGCACGAGGAACGAGAGCTGCCACGGAGTCGATAACAACGAGATCGAGCGCGCCGGAGCGAACCAACATATCCATGATCTCGAGAGCTTGCTCTCCCGTATCTGGCTGTGAGACGAGAAGTGCGTCGATATCAACGCCGAGCTTCTTTGCATACTCTGCATCGAATGCATGCTCTGCATCGATAAATGCACAGATACCGCCCTGTTTCTGAGCAGATGCGATTGCATGCAATGTAAGTGTTGTCTTACCTGATGATTCAGGTCCATAAATTTCAATGATGCGGCCACGTGGGAGGCCACCGATTCCGAGAGCCATATCGAGAGCGATCGATCCTGTTGGGATTACCTCGATAACCTGTGCCTGCTTCTCAGACATCTTGATAACTGCACCCTTACCAAACTGACGTTCGATCTGAGCGAGGGCGGTGTCGAGCGCCTTGTGGCGATCGGATGTTGCTTTTTCATCGGCTTTACTTGGCTTTTCAGCTGCCATGAGCTTTTCTCCTTTTAGTCGAACGCCGGAGGTGATCCCCCGCCGTTGGGTCGGCCCAGAAGGTACGGAACTTCGACGACGGCCAACGAGCGTTATAGAGACGCTGTGGGCGGAGGCACGAGACCGCTCTGGTTGTGCACTGCCCATCGCTGGGCAGTGGATTAAGGGTAGTCGAACATCTGTTCGAATACCACTCAAGACACGCTGAAAATATAGGAGCCCCCACCGACAAATAACCCTGGCGCCCCGCGATACTCAGCGCCGTGTTGATCCTCCTGCCACCGTCTGAGAAGAAGGTCGAGACCTCTGAGCCCACCCCGGCGATGAGCGTCTATTCGGGGGTCCTCTATCAAGCCCTCGATTGGCAGAGCCTCTCCCCTGCTGGCAAGAAACGTGGTGAGAGCGCACTAGCCATCATCAGCGCCAAATATGGAGTTTTACGCCCATCTTCGAAGATCGAGAGTTATAAAGCGAAGATCAACAATAAAGAGATGGCTCCTATTGTTGATGAAGTCCTTTCGCAGATTAAGTCCAATCTCATCGTGGACTGCCGCTCTTCGACCTATAAGACGGTATGGAAATCTCCCGTTGATATCACTGTTGAGGTTCACGTCTCCACAGTGGTCGATGGCGTGCGCACAGTCGTTACCCATATGTCGAAGAAGACTCGAGGTGAAATTACAAGATGGCTTCTGCAATCACGATCGCTGCCGAAGAGCCCAGAAGATCTCTATGCAATCGTCTCCGAGAAATATCCATGTGCACTCACTCCCTCAGATGGAGTCGAGCCATGGATTCTAGAAGTTATCGCTGTTTAGCAGTTTCGTTCGGGCACTGTTTGCAAACTGCCTTCCAAATCTCATCTGCTTCACGACCTGCTTTGAGCGCTTCATTCACTGTCATGCTTCCGAGTTCGCTAATAGCAATATCTTGAGAGAAGGATGGCGCCCACTCTTCGCCGAATGAGAGCAATAGACGCTCTCTCAAATCTGAGATTCTCATCTACTAAAAGAGAGTATTTTCAACGAGAAGCGCTGCTTCTTCTCGAGATTGCTCTGGTGTGATTGGCTGCATTACTTGCCCCAAGAGCCAGCGCATTGCAATACCTGTGCCAGCCTTTGACTTTGTGGCGCCATAGATAATCTGAGCAATAGTGACATAGTGCTCGGATGCAGTGTTGGTCATCGCCGTAACGAGAACGTGCGCATCATGTACTCGCATTGCAGCGAGAGCGGGATCGGAAGAGATCGATTGCGAGAGTGATTCGAGAGCATCTGCAGGGGTCCCTGCGCTCTTGGCAAGATTCGCAAGACGTTCAACTTCGGAAGCTACAAGAGCTTGAAGAACGGCATCTTTATCTCGGAAGTGGTTATAGAGAGTTGCTCGAGAGACTTCTGAGTAATCTGCAATCTCAATCATAGATAAGCCAGCGATACCCGAACGTGCAATGAGCTCTTTTGTTCCTTGGAGGATTGCGTCCTCAGTGCGACGGTGAACGCTGCTTTGGAGCGAATACTTAGGCTGCATCGACAACGACGAGAGTTGTGCTTTCAGCGGTTGCAATCTCGTGAGTTACTTCGCGCATGAGCGAACCAAGTGTTAAACCAAGCGCTTCACAGATTGCATTGAGGAGCTCAGATGATGCCTCTTTCTGTCCTCGCTCAACCTCTGAGAGATATCCGAGAGAGACGCGAGCATCACGAGCAACATCACGAAGTGTGCGAGATTGTTCTGTGCGAGCACGACGAAGGGCGCTACCAACAGATTCACGGAGCAAGACCATGAGAGCTTCCCTTCGTTGAGTACTAACGTGGTGCTAGGTGGTTCGGTAGCTAAGGATACGGGCAAATGTGCCGAGCGCGCTGGATATAGCGCCCGTACGCACCGCCTCACGCCCACTATCTAGCTGTAATTGGATGGTCTGGTTGATGGGTCCGCGTATGGAGATCCAGACAGTTCCCTCAGGGATTCCATCCATATCGCCAGGGCCAGCTATTCCCGTTGTTGCTATCCCCCATGTTGTCCCAAACTTTTCACGCACTCCATCGGCCATGGCGTTAGCGACTTCTTCGCTGACTGCTGTGAACTCTGAAATTACTTTAGGTTCGATTCCCAGAAAATCGATCTTCACATTATCTGTATACGCGATGATTCCACCGAGAAAGACCTGTGATGCACCTGGAGTATGAGTAATTGCATGACCCAATCCACCACCAGTGAGAGATTCTGCAACCGCAACTGTCTCGCCGCGATCTTCAAGATACGCGATGATCGTATTGGCATATCCGCGGGTAGGCATGGGCTAAATTTACTCGCAGCCTGAAATCTCTTCTAGTTACTCTCGAGAATTTTCCGTGCCGAACTCTCGGCATCGGATGCGCTCCGTGAGTTGAGGGCCTCAGCTGCTGCGGCCTTACATTCATCGAGCGTTACTGTTGAGAGGAAGCCACGCACCTCAGGAAGAGCGCTCGGCGCCATAGAGAGCGATGAGACTCCTAGCCCAACAAGGACGGCAGCAAGGTAAGAGTTTGCCGCAGCCTCACCGCATACTCCCACTGGCTTACCGATCTTTGCCGCTGATTGTGCAGCAAGTGAAATCGCACGAAGAACCGATGGGTGCCAAGCAGTCGTCATATCTGAGAGTCGAGAATCCATGCGATCAGATGCCATCACATATTGAGTGAGGTCATTTGTTCCGAATGAACCAAATTCAACTTCAGCGAGAACATGATCTGCGTGCAGCGCGGCTGCTGGAGTCTCAATCATGACGCCAGGGACTTTCATCCCTAGAGCTTTGACGCGATCAGCGAAATCTTTCGCCTCATCAGGTGTATTGATCATAGGGGCCATTACCCATAGCTGAATATCTTTACCTGCTGATGCCTTTGCAAGAGCTTCTAGTTGACGGTTAAGTACTCCATCACTTGTGCGAGTAAGTCTCCAACCGCGAACGCCGAGTGCGGGATTTTCCTCATGAATTGAATTGATGTAGGGAACTGGCTTATCGCTACCTGCATCAAGTGTGCGAATAACAACCTTCTTGCCAGCCATGACCTCAAATACCTCTGAATAGAGCTTTACCTGCTCATCAACCGATGGCTCGACTTGAGAATCGAGGAATAACAACTCGGTACGGAAGAGACCGATGCCTTCTGCGCCTACCTTGATGGCAGCACGTGCATCCTCTACCGTTCCTGCATTACCAAGTAATTGCACAGCCGCGCCATCGCTTAACCGACCAGGGCCGCTCACAGCTTCAGCGCGTGCACGGAGTTGTGACTCCTTCTCAGTGCGCGCACCGATATCACTATCACTCGCACCGACAATAACTTCGCCCGCGCGACCATCGACAAGGATTGAAGTCCCATCACTGAGATCCATCACTCCCGCACATCCGACGATTGCAGGAATGCCAAGTCCGCGAGCAACGATTGCAGTGTGACTGGTTGCTCCACCGTGAGAGCAGACGAGTGCGAGAGCAAATTTAAGATTGAGGGCAGCTGTATCTGCAGGAGTGAGATCTTCTGCGACAACAATTGTTGGCTCGGTGAGATTGAGTCCAGCGCTCTCAATTCCAGCCAACTTGTTGATGAGGCGAGTCTGAATCTCATCGATATCACTCACACGCTCTGCAAAGTATCCACCGAGAGCTAAGAGTTGCTCCTTAAAACCACCAAATGCATCTTCAATAATCGGACGCACATCAAAGACAACACCCTCCGAGAGAGCGAGCTCGAGAACTTCGATCACCGAAGGATCGCGTGCCATCATCGCCTGTGCGCCAAGAACCTCTTTGGCAACCTCGAGCTCAATATTCTCCGCACTAGTCTCAAGATCAATTGCAACCGAAGTCAGTGCTGAGAGCACCTGAGAGATATCTGCTGGAACAGGTCCAGAAACTTCTTGAGCGATGATGCGACGGACTGGCCCTACTACTACACCTGGAGAGACGCCAATCCCTTTATACGTCATCGTCTTTTACTCGTCGTGATCTGTCGCAATAATTTCAACGATGGATGCAAGGACTGCATCTGCGTTATCACCATCAGCAACAGTGACTTCGATTGAATCACCATTCTTGACGCCAAGTGCGAGAACAGAGAGAAGGGATGCAGCGTTAACAGCCTTATCCCCTGGTCGACCAATAGTTACTGCAAGACCTGCAGCTGCTGCAGCCTTGACGAGAATCGACGCTGGTCGCGCATGGAGACCTACCTTGCTAGCAACTGCAACAATCTGACTTGGCATTGAGGAATCTCCTTATAGTGAGCGATAGGGATACTCTACTGAAAAATTCCGCAAAAAAGAAAGATGGCCCCAGAGTGATCTGAGGCCATCTTCCTACTTACGAGTTACTTATTAAGCATCAACCTTTGAGCCCATGCCCTTAGCAACAACAACGGCAGCAGCTGTAACAACTGTTCCGATGAGGATTGCTAGTACGTATGTAGCGACGCCACCTACGAGTGGGAATACAGCGATACCACCGTGCGGAGCACGGAGTGTGTTGCCGAATGCCTCAACAAGTCCACCAGCTACTGCTGAACCTGCCATGATTGATGGAATAACGCGTGCTGGGTCAGCAGCTGCGAATGGAATCGCACCTTCTGTGATGAATGACGCACCAAGAACCCATGCAGCCTTACCGTTCTCGCGCTCTGCCTCTGTGAAGAGGTTCTTGCGAACAACTGTTGCAAGTGCGAGGCCAAGTGGAGGTGTCATACCAGCAGCCATAACAGCAGCCATGTGTGTGAGACCTGCACCTGTTGTTGATGTACCAGCAGCAGTAAGACCTGCAACACCGAATGTGTATGCAACCTTATTGATTGGTCCACCCATATCGAACGCCATCATGAGACCGATGATTACACCGAGAAGGATCGCTGAGCTGCCTGCAAGGTCATTCAACCAAGTTGTAGCGTGCTCATTGAGTGGTGTAACGATGTTCTTGACGACGAGGTACATAGCTGCGAGAACGACAATCACAGAAATCAATGGGTTAACCACGATTGGCATGATTGAGCGAACTGCCGCTGGTACGTTCCAAGAAGAAATCCAGTTTGCGACATAACCAGCGAGAAGACCACCGACCATTGCGCCGAGGAAGCCTGAGCCGATTGAGCCAGCTACTGCACCCGCAGCAAATCCTGGTACAAGACCTGGACGATCTGCGATTGCGTATGCGATGTAACCTGCAAGAGCTGGGAGCAAGAAGCCCCATGGAGCCATTGCGA
>JBFYJI010000048.1:0-6133 GCA_041311505.1 Candidatus Nanopelagicales bacterium
CGCGCAGTCGGAGATGCAACAACGCTTGCAGATCCGAATGTAATGAAGTTGATCGCTGAAGGGCTGAAGAGCTCTACAAGCGAGGATTAGAGAGCAGCTTCTCTACCTCGCGCTGGATGGCATCCATCGCAGCAGGAGCATGGGTATTCATCTGTAGATAGACCTTGCTCTTGGAGAGATCGTTCTGTCCAGCGCTCCAGGGAGCCCAGAGCAGAATTGTTCCGATGACATAGAAGAGCAATACATATTTTGCTACCTCAAAGATGGCGCCAAGTGTTGAGTCAATCCACTTCAAAGGGCCTTTGATTAATGTGACCTTGATTGTCTTAGCAATCTGAGTTCCTACCCATGCGCCTGCATAAGCACCGGTGATGATTCCAACTATCAACCAACCAGCCTTGTTGTACTGCACGATGAAGTACATCGCAGCAATCGCTCCAATAATAAAGAAGGTCGTACGTAATAACGTCGTGAGGAGGCCGTTCTTATAACCAGTGATAAATGCACCGAAGGCGATAAGTAGAAATAGAAAATCGAAGATCATGAGATACCTAAGTATTTCTTTGAGAGGGATTGGAGCTCTGAAAGTGACTCAACGGGACCAAATTTCTTATATGCGACTTCATTATCCGCATTGATAAACCAGGTGACAGGCACATTACTTCCGAAGTATGCACGTACGGCACCGGATTGGTCAGCAAGGTTGGGCCAAGTCATTCCAGATTTCACGATGAAAGGTTCGACAGCAAAGCGAGGACCATCCTGAAAATCAATCCCGACCAATTGCACAGATGGATCTAGCTTTGAATAGAAATCAACAAATATTGGAATCTCTTTCACGCAGGGTGGGCACCACGAACCCCATACATTAATAATTGCTGGACCTTCAATTGCACCGACATTGAATCCCTGAGTTCCGTCGAGACAATTGATGATGAGATCTTTCGTTGGCTTGCTGTGGAATCGGATAGAGGAACAACTCTTAATCTCTCCCTTAACCGGCAAAGGATTTTCCGCCCTTTGAGTGGCTTCTGGTTGTGCACTTTGATGAGCCGCGCTTGCCAGAGGTGTTGGTGAATTTTCCTGAGGTATCTCTACTGCTTGCTCTGCACTGCCGCATCCAGCGACTAGCAAGAGAGAGATCGTGACTCCTAGAAACTTCTTCATCCGCGTAGCCCAAAATATTTGAAAGTCATCGTGCGGAGCTCTTCGGTAGAGGTAAATGGTCCGATTTTCTTGTAGAGCACTTTGCCTTCGCCATCGATAAACCAGGTAACAGGAACTCCCATTCCAAAATAATCCTTCGTAGAGCCATCTTCATCATAGAGATTTGGCCACATGATTCCGTGGGTGCGAGCAAACATACGTCCATCTTCAATGCGCTTCTCTTCGACATCCACGCCGATGAGTTGAATCTGTGGATCCATAGTTTGATAGAACTCAGTGAAGTACTGGAGTTCATCTTTGCAAGGTTTGCACCACGAACCCCAGACATTGATGATGGCAGGGCCTTTGATTGCGGCGATGTTGACACCCGGCGAGCTATCGAGACATTCTGCCTCAACCTTCTGAGTTGGGTTGTCGATGAGAGTTATGTGATTGCAAGCAACTACTTCGCCGGTAATTAAAGGCGTTGAATTACCACAGGATGTGAGCACTAGGAGTGCGAGAGCTATTGGAAGAATCTTCTTCATCGGAAGTCCTTATCTGTCTTTACTAAGAGAGCGGCTTTCTTTTTATCCATCTCGCCAATCCCCACCGATGGGCAAATTTTAGCGACTGGGCATGCACCACATGCTGGTTTGCGTGAGTGACAGATTCTTCTTCCATGCCAAATCATGCGCTGAGAGAGGTTGGTCCACTCTTTTTGCGGGATTAACTCACCAACTTCAAACTCTACTTTCACGGGATCATTTGAATCAGTCCAGCCAAATCTCCGTGAGAGGCGACCGAAATGAGTATCGACAGTGATTCCGGGGGTATCAAAGGCGTGTCCTAAAACAACATTTGCAGTCTTTCGGCCAACACCTGGAAGAGTCACGAGTTCTTCCAACGTTGAAGGTACCTCTCCATCAAACTCTTCAACCAATGTAGTTCCGAGCCCTTTAAGATGACGAGCCTTTGCATGATAGAAACCTGCAGAGAAGATTAACTCTTCGATCTCTGGCAGTGGTGCGCGGGCATAATCTGATGCTTTCTTATACTTCTTAAAGAGAGCTGGGGTAATTTGATTGACCCGCTTGTCCGTACATTGGGCTGAAAGTACAACTGCCACAATTAACTCAAGAGGATTCTTAAAGTCTAATTCGCAACGGATCTCAGGATAAGTCTTCGTCAAAATACGATAAATAGCCTTTGCATTCTTGCGACTTTCCAAATTTGCCACCACAGGAGTAAAGTACCCGTGTGCCTCAAGATGATGAAGTTATACGTCGCGCCCCGCTCTTTACCGCCCTCGATGATGCATCTGCAGCATCACTTCGCGCCTCAATGGATTCTGTAAAGATCGCAAAGGGCGGAATCCTCTTCCGCGAAGGCGATGAGGGCGAGCATGTCTATGTGATTGTTGATGGAAAGCTCAAGCTCGGTACATCGAGTGGCGATGGTCGCGAAAATCTTCTCTCAATCCTCGGTCCAGGCGAGATGTTCGGCGAACTCTCACTCTTTGATCCAGGACCACGCACCTCAACAGCGACAGCTGTGACAGATGCGAAGTTGCTCTCACTCAGCCATGAGAAGTTGATTCCTTGGCTTCGCGATAATCCAGATGTCTCACTTCAGCTTCTCGCACGTTTGGCTCAGCGCCTTCGTCGCACCAATGAGGCTGTCGGCGATCTCGTCTTCTCTGATGTTCCAGGACGTGTTGCAAAGGCTCTCATTGATCTCGGTACTCGTTTTGGCAAAGAGTCTGATGAAGGTCTCTTTGTTCACCATGACCTCACTCAGGAAGAGCTCGCTCAACTAGTCGGAGCATCGCGTGAGACAGTTAATAAGGCTCTCGCAGATTTTGCTGGTCGCGGTTGGTTGCGTCTCGATGGTCGTGCTGTTTTGATTACAGATCTCGATCGCCTCGAAAAGCGCGGCAAGTAAGCTCTATCGAGTATTTGTTCGGTTAAGCACAAAAATCTTGCTCGCAGCAGATGTTGCACTTGGGTAATTGCTATCAGTTGGTGTTGCTACAGCAGTCAGCGTAAGAGCGCCTCTTAGCGCTGGTTTCCACAGACAAGTTGCGGTGGCGCTTCCAAAACTTCCACTTGTTGCCTTTGATAAGCAATTAGGAATCTTCTTACCTGAGACATAGAACCTCACCCTGCCAGGAGCGTTCACTACAACTGTAATCGTGACTGTAACTCCTTTATAAGGAGTTGCAGAGAGCGTTGGTGCCTGAACAGATGTATCGACGATGTAACGGATCATTACACGTCCGCATCCACCATCATTTCCACCACCGCCGCCGGATCCGGTTCCTGGTGTTCCCGGATTACCAGCTAGTGCCTTAGTTGCAGTTCCGCCGAGTGCTGTACCACCGCCGCCGGTTCCACCAGCACCACTGCTCCATCCGCCGCCACCACCTGCAAATGTTGCACCCCACAATGTAATGCCGTCGCCGCCGGTTCCATTTGCATAACCTGCTCCGCCCGCACCACCGCCGCCGCCACCAGTTGTACTCGATGGCACTGCACCATTAGATCCATAGTAGGTGAAACCAGTAATTGACGAGGAGTCCGCTGATCCGCCAGAAGCTGCAGTACATGCTGTTCCGCCGCCGCCAGATCCACCCGTGAGTCCTGCAACGTTTGAAGCACCACCGCCACCGCCACCACCACCGGAGGCTGAGTATGTAACTCCTCCGATAGTTGCACTTGAAGCGTTGCCAGTTGATCCTCTGCGCCAATCAGAAGATGTGTAATAGCCGCCCGCACCACCAGTACCAATAGTGAGAGTTATTGTCGAGGTTGGTAAAACAGCGATTCGTGAATTAGAAAGAATAACTCGTCCGGCTCCACCTCCACCGGCGCAATTGCCGAAACCTGCTCCTCCTCCACCGCCAACAATAATGATCTTGATACCCGAAACATTATTGGGAACTGACCAGGTGCAATTTGTTTCTGCGGTTGTAAATGTTTGCACGGTGTAATCGGTGCCACCTTCGTTAAAGGTGCTTTGTGTAGGAGTCGTGCAAGCAGCCGCTACTGCATGAGGGATTGGGCCAGCAAAGATAAAGAGAGTGCTTAGAAATAGCGTAATAGCGCTAAATCTCGACACTCTCTTCATTGAGAAATTCCTTCTATTACTTAACTTCCACAGTTAACTCAACCTCAACAGGTGAGTTTAGTGGAAGCTCTGCAACACCAATTGCGCTTCGTGCAGCTACTCCTGCATCGCCCCAGATATGCATAAACAATTCTGATGCACCATTAGCAACTGCTGGATGGCTCACAAATCCTGGTGTTCCATTGACATAACAGACGATACGAACAACTCTTACAACTGAATCAACAGGTGCAACGAGCTCGACAGCTGCAAGTGCATTAATGGCACAGATCTGTGCCAGCTCATAGGCCTCTTCAACAGTAACATCAGCGCCAACTTTGCCTGTCTTCACGATTGCGCCATCAACCATCGGAAGTTGTCCTGCAGTAAAGACAATGTTGCCTGTGCGAACTGCAGGCACATATGCGGCAAGCGGCTTTGTAGCGACCGGAAGAGTCATGTTCTTCTCTTTGAGCTTTGCGCGAACATCAACTGACATTACTTCACCTCACGCTTCATATATGCGACGAGTTGTTCGCCACCTGGTGCAGGAATTACTTGTACAAGCTCCCATCCATCAGAACCCCATGTGTCGAGAATCTGCTTGGTTGCATGTGACAACAATGGAACTGTTGCATATTCAAATTTCATTAGTTGCCTCCTGCAAGTGTTGACTTAACGAGTGATGAGACAAGTGCGCCATCTGCCTTGCCAGCGATGAGTGGCTTGATAGCACCCATCACCTTGCCCATATCGGCAGGCCCCGCAGCACCGGTTGAAGCAACTGCATCTGTAATGATCTTCTTTATCTCATCTTCACTGAGCTGTGCTGGTAAGTACTTAGCGATGATCTCGCCTTCAGCTTTTTCGGCAGCTGCCTTATCGTCACGGCCAGCCTTTGAAAATTCTTCAGCTGCTTCACGGCGCTTCTTCGCTTCACGTGAGAGAACAGTGATGATCTCTGCATCTGTGAGAGTGCGCGCCTCTTTACCTGCAACTTCTTCATTTGTGATTGCAGTTAAAACCATTCGAAGTGTCTCTGAAACTACCTTGTCTTGGCTACGAATCGATGCGGTGAGGTCTTCGCGAAGTGTCTCTTTTATGCTCATGTGCGTATCTTCTCATGCCCCTGTAACCTCTTCCTCATGAGTTACACGCTCCGAGAAGCAGAAGTGCCGGTCTTACCAGCTGGCCACTCACCTATTCGAATCCTGCATTTCTCGGATCTCCATCTCACTCCACAGCGGCGCACTGAGATTGCCGATATCAAATCTTGGGTGAAGTACTCCCCTGACCTCGTGATCAGCACTGGAGATTTCCTCGCCGATATGAAGGCAGTCCCCGTCGTTCTCGATGCTCTTGATGGACTGCTCGATACACCTGGGCTCTTTGTCTTTGGCTCTAATGACTACTACGCACCAAAGCCCAAGAATCCTTTGAAGTACTTACTCCCCGATCATGGCAAGCGAGTGCATGGAGAAGATCTTCCATGGCCAGAGCTCGATGCAGGTTTACAAGCTCGCGGATGGGTCAACCTCAATAAATCACGTACGACAATAAAGATTAATGACACAACTATTGAAGCTCGTGGCACCGATGATGCCCACCTTAACTTTGACGATTACTCACTTGTTGCAGGAGAAGCTGGCGATTGTGATCTCGCAATCGGCGTTACTCACGCTCCATACTTAAGAATCCTTGAAGGGATGAGTAAAGATAATCTCGACATGATCTTTGCTGGCCATACACATGGAGGGCAGATTCGACTTCCTTGGCCAGGTGGCTCTAAAGCACTCACCACCAATTGCGATCTCCCTAATTGGCGTGCTCGTGGCTTAACTCAAGAGAAGAACGAGCCATACCTTCATGTTTCTGCAGG
>JBFYJI010000049.1:0-6090 GCA_041311505.1 Candidatus Nanopelagicales bacterium
CAGAGATGGTTCTCGGTTCAAACCCTGCAATCCATATCTACGCATCTGGTTATGCGTTTGCACAAGTTGCTTACTCACTTGGTACTGATGATCAGAAGAAGATGGCCGGACACATGGTCAACCGTCACTGGGGTGCAACAATGCAGTTGACTGAACCTGATGCGGGTTCTGATGTCGGTGCAGGTCGCACAAAGGCTGTGCAGCAACCAGATGGCACATGGCACATCACTGGTACCAAGCGCTTCATCACTTCAGGGGACGCTGATATCTACGAGAACATCATGCACTTCACACTTGCACGTCGTGAAGGCGGAGGGCCAGGCACAAAGGGTCTCTCACTCTTCTTAATTCCTAAGTACATGTTTGATCTTGAGACAGGTGAACTTGGAAAGCGCAATGGTGTCTATGTCACCAACGTTGAACATAAGATGGGTCTCAATGTCTCTGCAACATGCGAAATCAATCTCGGTGAGAAAGAGCCAGCAGTTGGTTATCTCTTGGGCGATGTCCACGAAGGTATCGCACAGATGTTTAAGGTCATCGAGTTCGCTCGCATGATGGTGGGTACTAAGGCGATCTCCACTCTCTCCGCTGGTTACTTGCAGGCACTTGCCTATGCAAAGTCACGAGTGCAGGGTGGAGATATGAAGGTGATGAACGATAAGGCTTCACCTCGCGTCACCATCATCCACCACCCAGATGTACGCCGCTCATTGATGGTCCAAAAGTCCTATGCAGAAGGTATGAGAGCCCTTGTTCTCTTTACTGCGATGCAGCAAGATGAAGTAGAACTTGCTCGCGCAGCAGGCGATGAAGATCGTCTCAAGAAAGCCGAAGCTCTCAATGATCTCCTGCTCCCTGTTGTAAAGGGATTTGGTTCAGAGCGCGCATGGACACTTCTTGGAACTGAATCACTTCAAACATTTGGTGGCTCAGGCTTTACACAAGATTGGCCACTCGAGCAGTACGTCCGCGATGCAAAGATCGATACTTTGTATGAAGGCACAACAGCTATCCAGGGTCTCGACTTCTTCTTCCGTAAGGTTGTTAAAGATGGTGGCAAGGCTCTCGGTGCACTTGGTAAAGAGATTGCAGCATTCGCTGAATCTGGTGGAGCAAATGCTGCTGAGAAGCAAGCCCTCCTTAAGGCACTCGGTGATCTCAATGGAATCATCGGTGTTCTCGTAGGACATGCAATGGCATCACAGGAGAGCCCGGAGGAGATCTACAAGGTTGGTCTCAATACATCCCGTGCACTGATGGCGGTAGGCGATGTCATTATCTCTTGGTTGCTTCTGCGCCAGGCAGATATCGCTGCAGAGAAGTTAGCTACAGCAACTGGTAAGGATAAAGATTTCTACACCGGTAAAGTTGCAGCAGCTCATTACTTCGTCCATAACGTACTTCCACACATCACTGCAGATCGCAAGATTGTTGAAGCAACAGATAACACCATCATGGATCTTCCAGAAGGTGCTTTCTAATTCGTAACGCTCAGTAAATTCATAAGATAGGCTCGCCCGGTGAAGAACCATCGTGGCGAGCTTTATCTTTTCTTAGGTGCTTTAACGTTCTCAGTTAATGGCATCTTCTCCACCGTTGTTCTTGAGCACATGTCAGCATTTCGTCTGGCACAAATTCGTGCAATCTCTGCATTCTTACTGCTCTTTACATGGGCGCTTATTAAGCGACGCGATCTCCTTGTAGTGAAGCGGAGCGAGATCGGCCTCCTTGCTAGCTATGGAGTCGTGGGCTTTGCCCTCGTGAACTGCGGCTATTTCCTCGGAATTGAGCGTGGATTACCGCTTGGCCTCGTCCTTATCCTCGAATTTACCGCACCAATATGGGTAGTCCTCTGGATTAAATATGTCCGTAAGGGATTTGTTGCCAGAGATATGTGGCTCGCTATCGCGATGGCTCTCGGCGGATTGGTACTCGTAGCAAAGGTCTGGGATGGCCTTACCTTTGATTTACTCGGAACTTTAGGCGCACTCGGTAGCGCATTTGCGCTTACTGGTTACTTTCTTATCGGTGAGAAGGTGCTCGCCACTCGCCCACCGCTGAGCGCAACAATCATCGGTCTCGGTGTTGCCGCAGCTTTCTGGGCACTTGTCTTGCCGCTTTGGAAATTTCCCACTGAAATCTTTACAACACAGATGGATATACATGGCTACCTTGCAGGGCATCTCTTCCCTGGCTGGGCGCTAATTCTCTGGGTGGTTGTGATGGGAACAATCGTTCCTTATATCTTTGTTATTAGCGGTCTATCAATGCTCAGCGCATCGAAGAGCAGTGTCATTGGAATGCTCGAACCTGTACTTGCATCTGTCTTTGCATGGATCTGGTTGAGCCAAGGATGGGATCTCATCCAGTTAATCGGTGCGGTGATTGTGCTTATCGGTGTTTACCTTGCAGATCGATCAAAATCCTCGCGGTGATCTCATCACCTAACTTCAAATCTTCTGCGCGCTGCATAGCGACCTTTATTGGAAGTAGGTATACGCCATCTTTCGGAAATAATGAGGTGCCCATTCTTGTAGCCCCAATCTGTACCTCAACTGGAATGACTCCCCAGCCGTAAGAAACTTCTTTAGCTACCTCTTTAATTTGCATAGATTCCTTCACTGGAATCGGCGCAAAGAGATATGGCGCAGGTCCACGCCATTCAATGATCTCGGATTTAAAAGAGATCTCCATAAAGCTTATTCGTTCCAACCGCCATCGCCGGATTCTGCTGGCTGTTGGTCACCGTATGGAGAATTTGGAACATATCCTGCTGGCGCTGTTGCAGGTGTTGGGTTTGGATCGCCCCACTGGCGAGGTGCTTGACCTTCAGCCATATCGAAGAAGCGAGCGAAGTGAAGTTGTGCTGAGACTGTAATTGTACGAGTAGGACCATTACGGTGCTTTGCAACGATGAGGTCTGCTTCGCCTGCACGATTTTGGGCATCGTACATATCTTCGCGGTGCAACAGGATTACAACGTCAGCATCCTGCTCGATAGAACCAGATTCGCGGAGATCAGAGAGCATTGGCTTCTTATCAGTACGTTGCTCAGGACCACGGTTAAGCTGAGAGATAGCAATAACAGGGACATCGAGCTCTTTTGCCATCAACTTAATCTGGCGAGAGAAATCAGAGACTTCTTGCTGACGGTTTTCAACGCGCTTACCTGATGTCATCAACTGGAGGTAATCGATCACAATTAACTTCAAATCATGGCGTTGCTTAAGGCGACGCGCCTTTGCACGGATCTCCATCATTGAAAGATTTGGTGAGTCATCGATAAAGAGTGGTGCATCAGAGATCTCACCCATACGACGAGCAAGCTTTGCCCACTCATCATCACTGAGTTGTCCTGAGCGGATATTGTTAAGACCAACACGAGCCTCAGATGACAACATACGCATTGTGATCTCAGACTTCGACATTTCGAGAGAGAAGATCACTGCAGCTTTATTATCGTGAATCGATGCATGGCGTGCGATATCAAGGCCAAGAGTTGACTTACCCACTGCAGGACGTGCTGCAACGATAATCATATTTCCTGGATGAAGGCCGTGAGTTAACTTGTCGAGCTCGCGGAAGCCAGTCATGACACCTTCAACGCCCGCACCTTTGGAGATTGCTTCGATCTCATCAAGTGCTTGTGGCAACAATGTATTGAGTTGCACATAATCTTCAGATGATCGTCGCTCGGTAACTGCATAGATCTCGGCTTGTGCAGCATCTACTGCATCGTCGACCTCTCCATTTTGATCGTATCCAAGTTGAACAACTTTGGTGCCGGCCTCAACTAGGCGGCGCATAATCGCATGATCGAGAACAATCTTTGCGTAGTAACTTGCATTCGCTGCAGTAGGAACAGATGAGATCAATGTGTGGAGATATGGAGCTCCGCCTGCACGTGCAATCTCGCCGCGCTTTGTTAACTCTGCAGAGACAGTAATTGCATCTGCGGGTTCGCCGCGACCATAGAGATCGAGAATCGCTTCAAAGATGAGTTCGTGTGCAGGTCGATAGAAATCACGTGAACGTAAAACTTCAACAACATCTGCTATCGCATCTTTAGAGAGCAACATTCCACCGAGAACAGATTGCTCAGCCTGGAGATCTTGTGGCGGGGTGCGTTCGAACTCGACCCCAACGGTGTTCTGCTGGGGGGCCTTATTTGATGGAAACTCTGCGATGCTCACGGGGGCAATAGTGGCGGGGGGCTCTGACAAAAGCGATTAGGGGTGTGTGCAAGGCTGTGTGTAAGTAGCGATTTCCTGTGTGGATCTCTGGGGATAAGGTGTGGATAACTCTGGTTATCGGTGGATAAGGAGAGATTTGAGCGTAGGAAGCTGTGGAGAGAATTGCCTCTCCGACATCTCAGATAGTGGGCTTTCGCAGATATGCGGGGGCTCTGCGGAAGACTCATCCCATGATCGTTGATTACGCCCTCTATCAAGGTGGCCACCGCGTAAAGGAGAGCGCCTCTCTCGGCGAGCTGATTACTCGTGCACAGAGCGAAGGTGGCTTCGTCTGGTTGGGTCTTGCGGAACCAAGCGCTGAAGAGTTTGAAAAGATCATGGGAGATTTTCAATTCCATCCTCTCGCAGTTGAAGATGCAGTCGCAGCACATCAACGCCCAAAGTATGAAGAGTTCCCTGGCGTTCAAGTGATGGTTCTGAAGACAGCTTTCTATGAAGAGAAGGGCAGTCAGATCTCTACCGGTGAGATCTTCTGCTTTATCGGTGAGCACTTCATTGTTGTTGTGCGCCACGGCAATGGATCACCTCTTGCACATACTCGCGCAAATCTGGAGCGTAACCCCGAGCAGATGGCGAAAGGTCCATATGCGGTCTTGCACGCAATTCTCGATCACGTCATCGATTGCTACATCGAAATTTCGGTAGAACTCGAGACAGACGTTAATCAAGCAGAGGCTAAAGTCTTTAGTACAAGTCGCGAAAGCGTCTCACAAGAGATCTACCTCTTAAAGCGCGAGATCATTGAGTTCCGCCACGCAATTGATCCTCTACTTTCTCCACTGCAGAACATTGCAAGTATCGGTATGCCACATATCCCTGCAGATCTCACACCATTCTTTAGAGATACTCTCGATCATCTAGCGCGCGCATCAGATGCAGCTGCTGGACTTGATTCACTTCTCTCATCTGCACTTCAAGCGGAGATTGCACAAGTACAACTGCAACAGAATGAAGATATGCGCAAGATAACTGCTTATGTGGCACTCGCTTCAGTACCAACGATGGTTGCAGGTATCTACGGAATGAACTTTGACACGATGCCAGAACTTCGCTGGAAGTTTGGTTATCCGCTAGTCCTTGGAGGGCTACTGGTTGTCACATTCTTCCTATATAGAAAGTTTAAGAAATCTGGTTGGTTATAGTGCTTCAATCCTTACTTCTCACATAAGGTGGTTTTGGTCCTTTTCGGTTGAAATAACCATGTTTTCTCATGAAAAGCCAAATAGTCAAGAATTGAATCGAAATAATCGCTTTATACCAATATTCCATAACGCCTCTTAGAAGAACCAATCACAAACAATTGCTGGCACAGTGACATATCTGATCACTTCTCGAGCGATAACCATTGCCACTCCCTCTGTAACAACTACTGTGTAAACCCACGCGCTAATCGCTACAGTTGTGGAGAGAGTCTTGCAAACCCATTTCATGATCAAGCCTGAAGGTTTTGCTGTGCTTATATTCGGAGGCATGAATCCTTGAGTTTGTGGTGGGTTAATCACTTCTGTTGAAGTTTCCGAAGTGATAATTTGTGAAATACTTGTTGAGACATTTGTTTTATCTGCGGCATTTGCAGCAGATAAACCACTTAGTGTTAGTGAAAACAAAATAGCTGCAATTATTGCGATTCTTTGTAATGCAATTTTTTCTTTCATAAGTCCAACTTTCTTAGGGGGTTAGAAGTTATTCCTTAAGAAATTGTTTAGAAATAAGGTTTCCCCTTTTACTTACAAAGAAAAACACCCGCCACCATCTCTGGTAGCGGGTGTTTACTTAGAAAAATTAAGCAGATACAACTGCAAGAGCAACAGTCGCGACAATGTTATGTCCGAGT
>JBFYJI010000050.1:0-6045 GCA_041311505.1 Candidatus Nanopelagicales bacterium
GCATATGTTGGGCTCGATGCATTTATCGCAGGTCTCAAGAAGTACTTTGAGAAGCATGCATGGGGCAATACAACTCTTAACGATCTCATCGTCGAACTCGAAGCAACTTCAGGTCGCGATCTCAAGCCTTGGATCGCAACTTGGCTTCAGACTGCTGGCGTCAATACATGGCGCCCAGAGCTCGTTGTTGATGGAGACACATATTCATCTGTTGCAGTGAAGCAGGAAGTTCCACTTGTTCCAGCTAGCTCAAAGGAACTTCGCCCACACCGTATGGCAGTCGGTCTCTATGACCTTCAAGGCGGAAAGGTTGTTCGTCGCAAGCGAGTAGAGCTCGATGTTGCAGGCGCTTCAACCTCAGTTCCAGAACTCGCGGGTGAGAAGGTTGCAGACCTCGTTGTTCTCAACGATGGCGATCTCTCATATGGAAAGCTTCGCTTCGATGATCGCAGCGTTGCAACCCTGAAGAGCAATCTCGGTAACATTGAAGATTCATTGACGCGCGCACTTGCATGGTCTGCCGTCTGGGATATGACACGTGATGGCGAACTCGCTGCAAGTGATTACGTTCCAATGGTTCTCAATGCACTTGCACTCGAGACTGATGTCGCAGTTGTTGCTACACAGATGTTGCAACTCGGAACAGCCGTCGAGCTCTATGCATCAGATGCAAATCGCGAATCACTTCGCACCCTTCTTGCAGATGGCATTGAAAAGCTCCTCGCTGGTGCCGCTGCTGGCAGCGATATGCAGCTCCAGTACGTCCGTAGCTTCGCTAATGCAGCAAAGTCACCTGCACAAGTCACAAAGGTCCGCGAGATTCTCGATGGCAAGCTTGCCGGAGTAACAGTGGATGCAAACCTTCGCTGGACTCTCCTCAACTCACTTGTTGAACGTGGGGCAGCAACTCTTGCTGAGGTTGAGGCAGAGCTTGCAAACGATAAGAGCGCAGATGGCGAAAAGGCTGCTGCATTTGGTCGTGCCGTTGGTGCAGATGCTGCTACTAAGGCAGCTGCATGGGAGCTTGCAACTACTAAGGAGATCTCAAACCACATCCAGATTCAGACTATTCAGGGCTTTAACCGTCCAGGACAGCGTGAACTAACAGCGCCATACGCAGATAAGTACTTCGATCTCATCATCGATTACTGGACAAGCCATACATATGAGTTTGCAAGCAATATTGCTCTGCTCGCATTCCCTTCATATCAAGTCTCAACTGCAACCCTTGCAAAGGTTGAAGGATGGCTTAGCGGCGCAGGAAAGGATGCACCTAACGGTCTCCGTCGCATCGTCTCTGAGCAGCGAGATGCACTTGCACGCGCCCTCAAGGCACAAGCTAAAGACGCTTAATCTCTCAAAGAAAAAACCCTCGCACTCATCGAGTGCGAGGGTTTTTTCTTAACTAAGAGTTATTCAATCTCATTGATGACATCGCGCTTTGCCTTCTTGGGAGCAGAGCTAAACCACGCAAGAGCGGCGATAACGGTGAAGATGAGAAGTGGAGCGCCAATAAAGCGTGTAAATGTCTCAATTGCAGTCAATCCTTCACCTGGCTGTGCATTTCCCTCTTGATTGATCATGGGGAGCAGGTGTGCGGCTTCAATTAACGGCTTAATCATGGAGAGGAGTCTATCCTTACTCTCTATGAGCGACCGTACACAGGCAATACTTGATTGGTTTAGCGGTGCCCCACTCCGCGTTCTCGTTATCTTTATCGGAGCCCTCTTTAGCCATTTCCTCGGCAACCGAGCTATCGACCGCGCTGTTGCCAAGATTGCCAGCGCAGATCTCAAGCCAGGTCCTGGCGTCATTGCTCGTCAGGCAGAGCGAGCACGCACAATCGGCAACGTCCTGACCTCTATATTCAATGTCTTTCTCTGGATTATCGCTTCAGGAATGATCTTGGCTGAGTTTGGTTTTGATCTTGGTCCGGTGATCGCATCTGCCGGAATCCTCGGAGTTGCTCTTGGTCTTGGTTCACAGACTCTCGTGAAAGATTTTCTCTCAGGAATCTTCATGCTCGCAGAGGATCAATATGGAGTCGGCGACAAAGTAAAGGTCGGGGATATCGAAGGCAATGTCGAGAAGGTCGGACTTCGTATTACTCACATCCGCGATGAGAATGGCACTCTTTGGTATATGCGCAACGGTGAAATTCTCGTCGTTGGAAATAAATCTAAGAAGTAATCTCTTTAATCTTCGAAGCTATTAAGAAGGTGCTCTGCAGCGCCCTCTAAGTAACGCCACAACTTCTCTCGAGATTCTGGCTGCATATCCATTCCATCCACTGCTTCGCGCATGCAGTTAAGCCATGCATCACGCGCAGCTGGACCGATATGAAATCCTGCATGGCGCATACGAAGTCGCGGATGGCCGCGTTCCTCTGAATATGTAGTTGGTCCACCCCAATATTGCTCAAGGAACATAGTCAGGCGACGAGCAGCACCTTCCATATCTCGCGCCGGATACATAGGGCGCAAGATTTCATTGGTGGCAACACGCGCATAGAACTGTGAGACGAGATCAGAGAAGAAGACCTCTCCCCCAAAGAGTTCGTAGTAATTGGTCGTATCGCGCTCTGCCATCAGACTCTCAATTCGCTCGCTGATTTTCCTTTAGCTATTTGTAGCACCAGTAGCGCCGCGACGATACACATTGCAGCTGAGATATAGAACGCAATTGCATAATCACCAAATTTCACTCGCAAGAGAGCTGCACCAAATGCAGCAGCGAAAGCTCCGATTTGGTGTGCCACAAAGACCCATCCATAGACGATAGTTCCTCGGTTTGGACCTAAAACTATGCGTGAAAGAAGGAGAGTTGGGGGCACTGTTGCCACCCAATCAAGTCCATAGAAGATGACAAAGACAAGAGTGGATGGGTGCACTGAGGAGAAGAGAATTGATGGAAGGAGGAAGAGTGATAGCCCTCGTAAACCGTAATAGAAGAAGAGCAACTTGCGGGGATCAAATTTATCTGTGAGATAACCGGATGAGAGCGTGCCGATCACATCAAAGATGCCAACAAGAGCAAGTAGACCAGCTGCCACCGGCTCTGCCATTCCATGATCGTGCGCAGCCGGAATGAGGTGAGTACCTATCAGACCATTTGTAGAGAGTCCGCAGACAAAGAAGGTAAAGAAGAGAATTTGAAAATTACGATCACCTTTAGCCTCTTTAATGGTATTGATTGCTAAGCGAAAGGCTGAGAGATCAGACTTTGGCGCTGGCTCCCATGACATAGGTGCCCCAAAAGGTGCCAGACCAATTGATTGAGGGCTCTCTTTAAGAAAAAAGAAGATCAAAGGTACAACTGCGATTGCGGCTGCAGCGATGGTGATTGAGACAGACTTCCATCCATATGTGACTGCAAAGTGCGAGAGAAGCGGTAGAAATACAAGCTGACCAGATGCACCTGCCGCAGTAAGAATTCCTACGACGAGACCTTTATGAGTAATAAACCATCGATTGGCAATTGTTGCCGCAAAGACAAGTGCCATTGATCCTGTGCCAAGGCCGACACCTGCGCCCCAGAGCACCCAGAAATGCCACGGCTGCGTCATAAAGATTGTTGCAGCCGAGAAGATTGAAACGAGCACAAGTGCAGTCATCACAACTCTGCGAACTGTAAATCGCTCCATAAGAGCAGCTGCAAAAGGCGCAATTAATCCGTAGAGGAGAACATTGAGCGCGAGTGCAAAGGAGACTTGAGAGCGAGACCATCCGAAGGCATCTTCAAGAGGAACAATCGTGACTGATTGAGCTGATCGAAAACCGGCTGTCGCCATCAAGGTAAGAAATGTGATGACGAGAGCGGTCCATGCTGGATGGATCTTCTTCTGCATAGGCAGACTCTAACTAGTCACGCATGTATTTGGTGAGAAATACCTTCTCGGCATCGGTCAGAGGGCGAGATTTCTTGGTCTCCATGGAGACAGCAACCTGAACACTCTTTACCTTTGCATGCACAACGCCATCTTGGCCAACAATCTCGTAGCCGAGGACGAAGGAGCTAGTGCCAATTGACTCAACCCAGATGTTGACGTCATAGAAGAGACCGCCGTCATATATCGGAACAAGGTAATCAATCTCATTTCGAGCAACTACCATCTCCAGGAGAGTTGGCTTCTGGCCATCTGCCTGCACCTCATAGAAGGACCATTGAAATCGTGCCTCTTGAATATAGGTCAGGTACTTCGCATTGTTGACGTGACCGAATGCATCGATATCGTCCCAGCGAACAAATTGCTTATTGGTGTAAATCATTAACGTGTGAGCTTTCTATATGTTGCACGATGTGGACGAGCAGCATCTGCGCCTAGTCGAGCAATCTTGTTCTCTTCGTATGACTCGAAGTTTCCTTCAAACCAGAACCACTTTGAATCACCTTCGTAAGCCAAGATATGTGTTGCGACGCGGTCAAGGAACCAGCGATCGTGAGAGATCACCACTGCACAACCCGGGAATTCGAGAAGCGCATTTTCAAGAGATCCAAGAGTTTCAACATCGAGGTCGTTTGTTGGCTCATCGAGAAGTAAAAGGTTTCCGCCTTGCTTCAAAGTGAGGGCAAGGTTGAGGCGGTTGCGCTCACCACCAGAGAGGATTCCTGCTGGCTTCTGCTGATCTGGACCCTTAAATCCAAATGCTGCAACGTAAGCACGAGAAGGCATTTCGACCTGTCCGACCTTAATGAAATCGAGGCCATCTGAAACAACTTCCCAGAGAGACTTCTTGGGATCAATTCCGCCACGAGACTGGTCGACATATGAAATCTTTACAGTCTCACCGATCTTTACCTTGCCTGAATCAGCTGGCTCAAGTCCAAGGATCGTCTTAAAGAGAGTTGTCTTTCCAGCACCGTTAGGGCCGATAACTCCTACGATTCCGTTACGTGGCAGCGTAAATGAGAGATCATCGATCAAGATGCGATCGCCAAATCCCTTAACAAGGTTCTCGACTTCAACAACAACATTTCCAAGACGCGGTCCAGGTGGAATTTGAATCTCTTCAAAGTCCAACTTACGCATCTTGTCAGCTTCGGCCGCCATCTCTTCGTATCGTGCAAGACGTGCCTTTGACTTTGCTTGACGGCCCTTTGCATTTTGACGAACCCAGTCGAGTTCTTCTGCAAGGCGCTTTGCGCGCTTGGCATCTTTCTGACCTTCGACCTTAAGGCGTGCCGCCTTTGTATCGAGATATGTTGAGTAGTTACCTTCATATGGATATGCGCGACCGCGGTCGAGCTCGAGAATCCACTCTGCAACATTGTCGAGGAAGTAACGATCGTGAGTAATCGCAACGACGGTACCTGGATACTTTGCAAGGTGTTGCTCGAGCCAGAGAACAGACTCTGCATCAAGGTGGTTAGTTGGTTCGTCGAGAAGAAGTAGATCAGGAGCCTCAAGGAGCAACTTACAGAGCGCAACACGGCGCTTCTCTCCACCTGAGAGAACTTTTACATCAGCATCTCCTGGCGGGCAGCGAAGTGCATCCATCGCCTGCTCGAGTTGTGAATCAATCTCCCATGCATTGCGGTGATCGAGTTGCTCTTGCAGCTCACCCATCTCGGCCAACAACTTGTCGTAATCGGCATCTGGGTTAGCCATCTCTTCTGAGATCTCATTGAAGCGACGGACCATCTCCATCGTCTCTGCAACGCCCATCTGAACATTTTCAAGAACGGTCTTATCTTCATCGAGCTTCGGCTCTTGCATCAAGATTCCGACTGTGTAGCCAGGAGTGAGGTATGCCTCGCCATTTGATGGCTGCTGAAGTCCTGCCATGATTTGAAGAACGGTCGACTTACCTGCACCGTTAGGGCCAACGACACCGATCTTCGCCCCCGGAAGGAACATCAAGGTCACATCATCGAGGATTACCTTGTCACCGTGCGCCTTACGCGCCTTCTTCATCGTGTAAATGAACTCAGCCATAGTTGCAAACCTTACTGGGTACTATTGCCCCGTACTAATTCTGCACCTTCCGACAAGTGTGAGATGCGCCTGTAGCTCAGTCGGATAGAGCACCTGCCTTCTAAGCAGGT
>JBFYJI010000051.1:0-5897 GCA_041311505.1 Candidatus Nanopelagicales bacterium
ACGTAACACCTATGTACGCTGCGAAGAATGCTCCAACAATCATGTACACACTCCAAGAGATTCCTGACATGGCTGACAAGGTCATCGACTGGAAGGGAACAAAGCTTGTAAAGCTTGTTTCACCAGGTCTTCTTGCAGCAGCAAACGTCAACGGCAAGCAGGTTGGTGTTCCATCAACAGCTGAAGCTTTCGGTCTTCTCTACAACAAGAAGGTTCTTGCAGCTGCTGGTATCGATCCAGCAAAGATCACAACACGCACACAGCTTGAGGCAGCATTCAAGACTCTCCAGTCAAAGGGCAAGAAGGCAGTTCACTTCTCAGCTATCTGGTGGTCACTTGGTGCACACTTCACAAACATCTACCACGCTAACGCTGGTAAGACACACGAGGCACGCCTTGCAGTTCTCGATCAGCTTTCAGATGGAAAGAAGGACCTTTCAAAGGATCCTGTATTCCAGAACTGGCTCGCAACATTCGATCTTCTCAAGAAGTACAACGGCTCAACAGTGAACCTCACTGACACTGAGTACGATGCTTCAATTGCAGACCTTGCAAGCGGAGATTACGGCTTCATGTTCCAGGGTAACTGGACAGAGCCAAACTTGATGACAGCAGCACCAGGAACTGATTTCGGCATCATGCCACTTCCAATCAGCACTGATGCAAAGGCATACGGCAACGATTCAATTCCTGTTGGCGTACCTGGCTACTTCATGATCGATGCAAAGCAGTCAACAAAGGCTGAACAGGCTGGCGCAATTGACTTCCTTACATGGCTCTACACATCTACAGCTGGACAGCACTTCGTAGCTGACCCAGTAACAAAGGGTGGTATGGGCTTCATCCCTGTCTACAACGGCTTCAAGGTTCAGCCAGCAACTAACATGGCGCGTGAAATCGCTAAGTACGTTGCAGCTGGCCACACACTCGAGTGGATCAACACCTACTACCCAGCAGGTCTCCAGGAGACAGTTGGAAAGGTATCTATGCAGCAGTACTTCACTGACAAGATCAGCTCAGCTGACCTTGCTAAGGCGATTCAGGATGCATGGAAGGGCTCAACAAAGACATGGCGTGGAGCTGCGAAGTAATTTCGTAGAACCACTTTCAAGTCAATAAGAAAGTAAATAGAATCATCCTGAGGCGGGGCAACTCGCCTCAGGATGATTTTTCTTAAGAAACATTTTTCCCACAGTTGTAAAGATTGAAGGAGGCACCAGTGCCATCAGCGAGAGCTACAAAGAAATTTCTTAAATTCGCAGCAATCCCTCTAGCAATCTTCACAATCGTTCTCATTGTGCCCTTCGTGAATGGCGTCTATTACACATTTACCGATTGGGATGGATTCGAGGCCACAAAGCTCGTTGGTTTTGATAACTATGTAAAGTCATTCCAAGACCCAATGTTCTGGTCTACTCTTAAATTTACGGCGCTCTTTGTAGTCGTATCACTTGTGATCGTGAATGCAGTTGCATTTGGCCTCGCACTCATCGTGACATCAAAACTCCGAAGCAAGAACGTACTTCGTACATTCTTCTTTGTTCCCAACCTTATTGGTGGAGTTGTTCTCGGAGTTATTTGGCAGTTTATTTTTAACAGCGCTCTGGTCTCACTCGCCAACAAATACAACTGGGAGCCATTTAAAGAATCATGGCTTCAAGACACTAACAAGGCATTCTGGGCGCTGATCATCGTTACAGTCTGGCAGTCATCGGGCTACATGATGATTGTCTATATCACCGGTCTCATCTCTATCGAAAATGATGTTCTAGAGGCTTCACAAATCGATGGAGCATCACCTGCCCGCACCCTCTTTTCAATCAAAATTCCTTTGATGGCACAGGCATTTACTATCGCACTCTTCCTTACCCTTCGCGGCGGGTTTATGGCCTATGACGTCAACGTAGCTCTTACTGGTGGTGGCCCATTCCGCACTACCGAGTTGATCTCTATGCACATCTTCCAAGATGCCTTTGCAAATGGAAACTTCGGCACCGGACAATCCAAGGCCGTCATTATGTTCTTAACCGTGGCGATTGCAGCCCTGGTCCAAGTGTCAGTCTCTAAGAGATATGAGGTACAGCGATGAGTAAGCGCGCACGCGTAGGAAGAAAGGTCACCTTCGGTGTTGGAGCTGTCCTAGCTTTCGCATATGTATTCCCATTCTTCTTGGTTTTTGTAAACTCGCTTAAGCTCAAGTACGACATCCTTGCGAACCCGCTCTCTATCCCAACACATATCTCATGGGATAACTTCCAGCAGGCGCTTACAAAGATGGAGTTCTTCCGTTCGCTTACCAACTCAATCATCATTACCGTATCCAGCGTCTCGCTCCTGATTATCTTCTCTTCAATGCTTGCCTATTACCTCGCACGTACTAAGTCAAAGCCATCGAAGTACCTCTTCCTCATCCTTGTTACTTCAATGATCGTTCCCTTCCAGGCTTTGATGATTCCATTTATGGCGCGCTTTGCACCGTTCGTCTCATGGAATAACCGCGCTGCGTTGATCTTCTTCTATATCGGATTTGGCACAGCGCTCTCAACATTCTTGTATCACGGCTTCATCTCAAATATTCCAACAGAGATTGATGAGGCAGCTTCAATTGACGGAGCATCTGATCTCGTTGCTTTCTGGAAGATTATCTTTCCAATGATGCGACCAATTACTGCGACTGTTGCAATTATCAATGCGCTGTGGATTTGGAATGACTTCCTTCTTCCACGCCTTGTGCTTACACATGAGACACAGACCCTGCCGCTTTCAACATACCTCTTCTATGGCCAGTACTCCATTGAGTATGGACAGGCGATGGCAGGACTTGTGCTTGCAGTGCTTCCTATTGTGATCTTCTATCTCATCCTGCAGAAGCAGTTTATTTCAGGCATTTCGCAGGGAGCAGTAAAGTAACTGCGACCGTAAGAGCGGAGCAGTGAAGTAATTAAGCGTTGAGGTCTCGAACTGAATTGCGGAGCGAGAGTGAGACGGGCACCTTCATCTGATTATTTGCTGTTCCAGGCTTCTCAATCTTCGCCATGATCTGTGATGCAGCGAGCTGCCCCAAGAACTGAACTGGTTGTGAAACTGTTGTTAGGTTGGAGATTGTTGCAAAATCATGGTCGTCATAACCAACAACAGAGATATCTTCAGGAACGCGAAGCCCCTTCTTATTCAGTGCGCGCAATACACCAAATGCCATCTCATCTGATTCACAGAAGATTGCAGTAGGTAGCTTCTTGCGCTGTAAGAACTCATCCATCGCAACTTCAGCTGTGTGAATATCAAAATCTGCAACGATTTCGTAATCGGGATTGAAACTCAAACCATTCGCCTCAAGAGTCTTAATGAAACCCTCTTTACGCTGTGAAGCGACTTTAAAATTATAGGCGATCGATTGTTGACCTGTCATAATTGCAATCTCTTCATGGCCTTTATCGATCAGATACTGTGTTGCTATCTCTCCGCCTTTGACATCATCGATGGAGACTGATGAGCACCGCTCATCTGCAACACCAAGGAGTGCAACAGGGATACCGAGGTTGAGAATCTGATCAAACTCCTTCTCAGTGGGTGGAAGTGAGATAACAATCAACCCATCAACTTTGCCGACCAACTTCTTCTGCTGAAAAACTCTTTGACGAGCATCTACCTGAGCGAAGTTATAGAGAAGGAGATCCATTCCCGCTTCACGGAGAGCTTGCTCAACTCCAGCAATTGCTTGGGAGAAGTACCAACGGGAGATAAAGGGTGCGATTACGCCAATGGTGTTGGTTCGCGCTGAAGCGCTAGGAGGTAATAGATCTGGGCGAATCGGATAATCCAATAATTGAGCCGCTTCAATGATCTTCTTACGTGTGCGTTCGTTGACATGGTGCATTCCGCGAAGTGCGCGCGAAACCGTGGCGGGAGATACTCCAGCCCTCTTCGCAATCTCGACTATTCCTGACACAATACGCAAAGAATATGCAAAAAACTGCAAATTTCAATAGGTAAAGGTGGAATGACAGTGGGGCTCTCTTTCGATAGCAATTGGTGGAGACAAGCTGTTATCTATCAGATCTATCCGCGTTCATTTAAAGATTCCAATAACGATGGCCTTGGTGACCTCAAAGGAATTACATCAAAGATTGATTACCTCTCATCCCTCAATATTGATGCAGTCTGGCTCTCACCTTTCTATCCATCAGCGCTTGCAGATGGTGGCTATGACGTTGATGATTACCGTGACGTCGATCCTAAGCTCGGCACACTTGCTGATTTCGATGAGATGCTCGGTAAATTACACGAAGTTGGCATTCGCGTTTTTGTAGATATTGTTCCTAACCACTCTTCCAACCGTCACCTATGGTTTCAAGAAGCTATTGCTGCAGAGCCAGGTTCTGCTGCGCGAAACCGATATATCTTCCGTGACGGTAAGGGTGTGAATGGCGAACTTCCTCCAACAGATTGGCCATCACACTTTGCACCGAGTGCATGGAGCCATGAATCAACTCAAGGCGGAAAACACAATCAGTGGTACTGCCACCTCTTTGCACCTGAACAACCTGATTTCAACTGGGATAACCGCGAAGTCGAAGAAGATTTCTTAACTACTTTAAAGTTCTGGGCAGACCGTGGCGTCGATGGTTTCCGTATCGATGTTGCACATGCCCTCAAGAAAGACTTATCAGAGCCGCTTCGTAGCCAATCGCAATATCCAGGCTTTAACAACCCAATGACCGGCGATGATGTTCTCTTTGATCGCAATGAGGTCCATGAGGTCTATCGCGAATGGCGAAAGCTCTTCAACCAATATAACCCACCACGTGTTGCAGTTGCTGAGGCATATGTACGTCCTGAGAGAACAGCTTTGTACTCAAGCCCTGATGAGTTAGGACAAGCTTTTAACTTCCAACTCCTTGAGGCAGATTTCAATGCCGCTGAATATAAGTCGGTCATCGATACAAGCCTTGCACAAGCTGCAATGCAGAAATCTTCGACGACATGGGTCTTGGGCAACCATGATCAGATGCGCCCGGCTACCCGCTATGGACTTCATCCAGCCGTGGATCGCATCCGCTGGCGTAACAGTAATGGCACCTCGCATCCCCTCGATGAGAAGTCAGGACTCGCTGCAGCGACAGCTGCTGCGATGTTGATTATGGCGCTACCTGGCTGCACCTATATTTATCAAGGAGAGGAGCTCGGCCTCTTCGAGGTTACCGATATTCCAGAAGATCAGATTCAAGATCCACAGTATCTTCGCAACCTCAAAGTAGATAAAGGCCGCGATGGTTGTCGCGTTCCACTTCCATGGAATAGCGAGAGCGCTACATATGGTTTTAGCAGAGAGAAGTCACATCTTCCACAACCGAAGTGGTTTGCAGATAAGACAGTTGCGCATCAGGAGAGCGAAAAAGGCTCCACCCTTGCAATCTTTAAGAAGGCGCTTGCGTTACGTAAGAGCCTGATTACAGAAGAGTCGATCACCTGGCATGCAACTACAGATAAGAACGTTCTTCACTTCTCACGTCCTAATGGTTGGCATTGCATTACTAATTTTGGACGTGGACATTATCGATTCGACGTGACGGGCGAAGTCTTGCATTCATCGAAGCCGCTTGCAGAGCCAGGTATCTTCTTACTACACGGAATGACGACACTGGGTGGTGAACTTCCTCCAGCATCAACTGTTTGGATTAAAGCGTGAGTATTGATATCAAGGATAAGAACTGGTGGAGACAAGCAGTTGTCTACCAGGTCTACCCACGCTCATTTAAAGATTCCAACGGTGATGGTCTCGGCGATCTCAAGGGTGTGACATCTCAAGTTGAATACTTGAAGTCTCTCAGCCTTGATGCAATCTGGTTATCACCTTTCTATCCATCAGAGCTTGCAGATGGCGGATATGACGTAGC
>JBFYJI010000015.1:0-20790 GCA_041311505.1 Candidatus Nanopelagicales bacterium
GATGAGAGTTGATTGGTTGCTCGCCAATCTGTGACGATTGTTGTGAACCCACGTCGATAGAGATCTTCGATTATCGCGGAAGCGATTGCCTTACCTATCCCTCGTCCTCGATATGCAGGATCAACAGCTGCGAATGCAAGTGTCGCAGAATTTTCAGGACGCATGACACCTGAGTGCAACGTTGATTTTTCAGTTGTGCATCCGTATGAGAGAGCGACAACCTTTCCATCAACCTCAGCAACTAAAAGTGAGAGAAGTTCTCCATCTAGCTCTTCACGCCACTCAGCCTTTAACTCTTCAAGAGGCTCTGGTTGCAACTGCGAAAATACGGGGCTCTGATTTTGATGGAGAGTGAGTTCACGCTCAAGTAACGCCATTGCATCGAGATCTGCCTCTACCGGTTTACGAAGGGTGATCCCTTCGGGATTTGGCACTGGAGTGAAATCATGCAGAGTTGCCGAGACATGTTGAAGTCCGAAACCTAACTCAAACCATGCTGTGATTTGCTCTTCTTTATCGGCAAGCACTTCAACGTAGAAGTTGCGAACACCCGCTTCATATTGCTCGCGAGCTAAATCGGTAAAGAACGGCTTAATTTCTGCGGCAGTGGCGGGGCGATAATCTTGAATGGAGATCCAATAGTTAGCTCCCCAGACCTTTGGATTGCGGGGACCAGAACCTAGAACTTCACTCATGGTTTAAGGGAGAGAATTAAACGTTGAAGCGGAATTCAACGACGTCACCATCATGCATGACGTATTCCTTACCTTCCATACGTACTTTTCCTTGAGCCTTTGCATCGGCCATTGATCCAGCTGCCATCAAATCATCGAATGAAACGATTTCAGCTTTGATAAAGCCCTTCTGGAAATCAGTATGAATAACACCAGCAGCCATTGGTGCTGTATCGCCCTTATGGATCGTCCATGCGCGCGCCTCTTTAGGGCCTGCAGTGAGATATGTCTGAAGACCGAGGGTGTCGAAGCCAACTCGTGCAAGAGTTGCAAGACCTGGCTCTGTTAAGCCAACCGCTTCAAGAAGCTCGAGGGCATCTTCATCTGAAAGTTCTGCAAGCTCTGCCTCTGTCTTCGCATCGAGGAAAATCGCCTCTGCTGGTGCAACGAGTGCAGATAACTTTGCACGCAAATCTTTATCGCCGAGTTCTGCTGCATCAACATTGAAGACATAGAGGAAAGGCTTTGCAGTGAGGAGATGGAGATCATGGAGCAGAGCAAGATCAATTTTTGATGTCGAAAGTGGCTTACCTGATTGAAGGTGCGCCTCTGCAGCCTTGACCGCTTCTAGGACTGCGCCCTTTGTCTTATCGGTGCGCGACTCTTTCTCAAGGCGAGGGATCGCCTTCTCAATTGTCTGAAGATCTGCGAGAGCAAGCTCTGTATTAATAGTCTCGATATCACTTGAAGGATCAACACGACCATCAACGTGAACAACATCGCCATCTGTGAAGACACGGATTACCTGGCAGATTGCATCAGTCTCACGGATATTTGCAAGGAACTTATTGCCAAGGCCAGCACCTTCAGATGCACCCTTAACGATACCTGCGATATCCACAAATTCAACTGCAGCTGGGAGCAACTTCTCTGAACCAAAGATCTTTGCAAGCTTTGCAAGGCGCTCATCTGGAACACCAACGACGCCGACATTTGGCTCGATTGTTGCGAAGGGGTAGTTCGCAGCGAGGACATTGTTCTTGGTGAGGGCGTTGAAGAGGGTCGATTTTCCAACGTTAGGAAGGCCGACGATTCCGATGGAGAGGCTCATAGTGGTCGAGCCTACGGCCACCTCTGCATATCCATGAAATCAAGGGATTTGTCACCGACCCCTGCAACGATATGGCCATGTCCAACGCACTTACCCTCGCCCTTCTCCTCATTATTGGCCTCGCTATCGGCCTTGCGATCGGATTCTGGGTCGGCAAATCTCAATCCACTTCTGCATCAACATCTGCAACATCAGATATCGCTGCGCTCAAAGCGCTTCTAGAAAAGAGTGAGGAGCGCCTCAAAGATGCAGAGGCGAAGAACGAAAGCGCAGCAAAGATTGCAACACAATTAGAGGAAATGAAGTCATCTGTCGAGCGGATGCGAGTGCAGGCACAAGATGCAGCCGAGAAGCGCGTGGCATCAGAGACCGAACTCAAATCAACAATCAATGAGATGCGCAGCGCTTCGACCAACCTCTTTGATGAGACCCGCAAGATTGCGGGTGCTCTCTCAAGTTCCCAATCACGTGGAAAGTTTGGTGAAGCACAGCTCGAACTCATGCTCGAGCAAGCTGGCCTCCGTGAAGGTATTGAGTTTGAGGCTCAGCGCTCTACTACCGATGCAGATTCATCGGGTATTCCAGATATCACCGTATCGATGCCAGGTAATTCACGCCTTTTTATCGATTCAAAGTTTCCCTTTGATCGTTTCCTCGATGCATTTGCTACTGAAGATCAAGAAGAGCGCGATCAATACCTTGCAGCTCACGCCAAGGATTTACTCAAGCATGTAGAGGCTCTTGCAAAGCGCGGCTATCACAAATCAGCTGGCTCACCAGATGTTGTCGTGCTCTTCCTCCCCTTTGAGACTTTGCTGGCTGAGGCCCTTCGCCTTGACCCACAGCTACTTGAGAAGGCATTTAAAGTCGGAGTCACTATCGCTACACCGACTTCGATGATGGCGCTATTGCGCACTGTGGGCCATATCTTCACCCGCAACAAGTTGGCAGAAAATGCCGATGACATCACTAAGGTCGCATCAACATTCCTTAAAAACCTCACCTTGCTCCACACCAAGATCGTTGAGGTCGGTAAGGCGATTAATAAGACTTCTAAGGCATATGAAGATCTTGTACCAACTGCCGAAAAGACTGTTCTCTCCCCTGCAAAGAAAATCAGTGCCCTCGGTGTTGCAGGAGATAAGGAGAAGCTTGCAATCGCCTATCCTGAGGCCCCTGCCGATGTGCGCGAGCTCAACAACCCCGATCTCGTCGAGGCAGATGATTACATCGATGTTGAAGTAGTAGAGGAGCAGTAAGTGGCAGAGCGTAAGAAAGTTTCAAGAGATTCATTAAAGCTCCCGCAGATTCCTGGCCCCGGACTTAAGAAGCAAGGAATCGTCTTCTTGCAAGTCCTTGCCATCGCTCTCTTTACACTTGCAGAGCTAGTTATCCGCGGGGGTGCAGGGATTCTCTCTGGACTCGTGCTGATAGTTGTTACATACGGTGGCGTTGCCTACGGCCGCACCGGTACTCGCTACGTCACTGCAGTTACTCCCCCGCTTGCCTATGCAGCGACGACTCTTGCCTACACCTTGATGACAGATGGCATCCGTCTCTCACGAGTGGGCGTTGACTTCATCGCCTCTCTTGCAAGCGTTGCGCCTTTTATGTTGATCGCAGCAGCATATGGCTGGTATCAATTCCTTAATGAGAAGGCGAAGGCTCGCCCTTCAAAGCGCAAGCTCGCTCAAGCGCAGTAATTACTTACCTGCAGCTTTAAGTTCTGTACGAAGATTCTGTGGCAGAGCAAAGGTAAGTGACTCCTTCTTCGCCATTACCTCTTGCTGATCATGAAAGCCATGCATCTCAAGCCACTTCAAGAGATCTTGTACAAGCTCTTCAGGTACTGATGCACCGCTTGTTACGCCAACAGTCTCAACACCTACGAGCCACTCATCCTTAGCCTCTGATGCATAGTCAACGAGATACGCTGCCTTTGCGCCATATTCGAGAGCTACCTCAACGAGGCGCACTGAGTTCGAAGAGTTGGTTGAGCCCACAACAAGTACGAGATCAGACTCTGCTGCGATTCCACGGATTGCCTCTTGGCGATTCTGAGTTGCATAACAGATGTCATCTGATGGCGGTGAAGTGATCTCTGGAAAACGTTCTTTGAGAATTGCAACAGATTGAAGAGTCTCATCGACTGAGAGAGTTGTCTGGCTGAGCCAGACCAACTTCTTACCTGGAGTTGGCTGAATATTGCGAGCACCATCGAGGCCGTCGACAACCTTTACCTTGCCAGGTGCTTCACCAGCGGTTCCTTCAACCTCTTCATGGCCTTCGTGGCCGATGAGGAGAATCTCAGTATCTTCACCCGCAAAGCGCTTCACCTCATGGTGCACCTTTGTCACCAATGGACATGTTGCATCGATCGTCTTGAGGTTGCGACGAGCCGCCTCTTCATGTACTGCAGGTGAGACACCGTGAGCTGAGAAGACAACTGTTGCACCCTCTGGAACTTCATCGGTTTCACTGACGAAGATGACTCCGCGCTGCTCGAGAGTGGCAACGACGTGCTTGTTGTGAACGATCTCTTTACGGACATAGAGAGGAGCTCCATAGAGTTCGAGCGCCTTCTCGACTGTGACGATTGCGCGGTCGACGCCTGCGCAATAACCACGCGGCGCAGCGATTAAAACTCTCTTAGCCATGGTCGCAGTCTATTAGCCTTGCCCCATGTTCGAAACTTCAAGTGAATCCCCTGCGCCAGTGCGCGTGGTCACTGAAGCGATTAAAGAGTATGTAGACCGCCTCGGCCCTATCTGGATTGAGGGCGAGATCGCAGAGCTCAATGAACGTAGCGGAATGATGGCCTTTATGCGCCTGCGCGATACCAGCGCGGATATGAGCCTTTCGGTGATGTGCCATAAATCTGTAATTGCCGCGGTGAAGCCACTGCCCGCAAATGCTCGTGTGGTCATCTATGCAAAACCATCGTGGTACACAAAATCAGGAACTCTCTCGATGTCTGCCCGCGAGATACGTCAGGTGGGTGTAGGTGAACTCCTTGCACGCCTCGAAGCTTTGAAATCGCTCTTAGCCGAAGAAGGTCTCTTCTCCATCGATCGCAAAGTAGCTCTTCCAGTACTTCCCCGAAAAGTCGGACTGATCTGTGGTCGCAATACAGATGCCGAGAAGGATGTTGTTGAAAATGCACGACGTCGTTGGCCAGCAGTTGAATTTGAAATTCGAGAAGTGACAGTGCAGGGCGCAGCAGCTGTTGTTGAAGTTTCTGCCGCACTCCGTGAACTCGAAGCCAACAGTGAAGTTGATGTCATCATCATTACTCGCGGCGGTGGATCCTTCGAAGACCTTCTTCCTTTTAGCGATGAGTCACTTGTTCGATTGGCAGCCGAATGTGAGACACCAATTGTCAGTGCTATCGGCCATGAGAAAGATTCGCCGCTTCTCGATCTTGTCGCTGATTACCGCGCATCTACCCCTACCGACGCAGCAAAGCGCGTGGTCCCCGATATTGCAGAGGAGGCAACAAATATCTCTCGCCTCCGCGAACGCGCCTATCGCGCGCTGGCTAACCGAGTTGAATATGAGAGCACCTTTATCGCTCAATTGATCTCTCGCCCCGTGATGAAAGATCCTGGTGCATTCCTCACTATCTTGAGTGAAGAGTTAAAGGATCTTCGCGAACGCTCAACCCGTAGTTTTACCGCAACAATCGGTGCAGAGCAGAAAGAGCTTAAAGCGATTACCGCTCACCTTCGCTCGCTCTCACCGCAATCCACCCTCGACCGCGGATACTCGGTAGTGCGCAATGAAGCTGGTGAGGTCATCCGTGACCCTAAGAAGCTAAAGAGCGGCGATCAATTAGCGATTAAGGTCGCAAAGGGCGAGACCAGCGCCACAGTCAACTAACTAGCCACGTATCGCGCCAGGAGTAGATTTATCTCATGGCCGAGAAGAAGCTCTCATATGAAGCAGCGCGCGATGAGCTCGCTGAAATCGTCGAATCTTTAGAAGATGGAAGTGCATCTCTAGAAGAGTCGCTCAAACTCTGGGAGCGCGGTGAAGAACTTGCCAAGATCTGCCAAGAGTGGCTTGATGGCGCTAAAGAGAAGCTTGCATCTGTAAAGAAAGAGGCGAAGTAAATGTCTCCCACATTCTCATATTCAGATCTACTTCCACTCGGTGACGATAAGACTCAGTATCGCCTCATCGGCAAAGAGGGTGTATCAGTTGTAAAACTTGGCGATAAAGAGTTTCTTCAAGTCGAGCCAGAGGCAATCTCAAAGCTGACTGAAACGGCGATTCACGATATCAACCATTACTTGCGCCCAGATCACTTGCAGCAGTTGGCAAATATCTTGAAAGATCCTGAGGCCTCGGCAAACGATCGCTTCGTCGCACTCGATCTTCTTAAGAACGCCAACATCGCAGCAGGCGGAGTTCTGCCTATGTGTCAGGACACTGGTACCGCTCTTGTTATGGGCAAGAAGGGTCAATATGTATTGACTACTTCTAAGGATGAGGTTGCTGTTGCACAAGGCGTCTACGATGCCTACACAACTCTTAATCTCCGCTACTCACAGATGGCTCCCCTCACAACGTGGGAAGAGAAGAACACCGGCAATAACTTGCCTGCCCAGATTGAGATCTACGCAGACTCTGAGCACCAGGATGAATACAACTTCCTCTTTATCGCCAAGGGTGGCGGAAGCGCCAATAAGTCCTATCTCTATCAAGAGACCAAGGCTGTACTGAACCCAACATCCTTTATCAATTGGCTCGACGATAAGTTGCGCTCACTCGGCACGGCAGCTTGCCCGCCCTATCACCTCGCAATTGTTATCGGCGGAACAAGCGCTGAGCACACTGTTAAGACTGCAAAGCTTGCCTCTACTCACTACCTCGACAACATGCCAACTTCGGGCGATGCAGCGACCGGCCACGGTTTCCGCGATCTCGAGCTGGAGCAGCAGGTACTTGAGCTCACTCGCACATTGGGAATCGGAGCGCAGTTTGGTGGAAAGTACTTCTGCCATGATGTTCGCGTTGTGCGCCTTCCACGCCATGGTGCATCTCTGCCCATCGCAATTGCAGTCTCTTGCTCTGCAGACCGCCAGGCAAAGGCGAAGATCACCAAGGATGGAATCTTCCTCGAGCAGCTTGAGAGAGATCCAGTGCATTACATGCCTGAGACCACTGATTCACACTTAGATGAGAACGTCGTAAAGATAGATCTCAACCAGCCAATGGAGTCAATCCGTGCAGAGCTTTCAAAGTACCCGGTAAAGACCCGAGTCTCTTTGACTGGCACAATCGTTGTCGCCCGCGATATCGCACATGCGCGCATCAAGGCGATGCTCGATGAAGGTAAGCCCATGCCTGATTACCTCAAGAACCATGCCGTTTATTACGCAGGCCCTGCAAAGACACCGACTGGATATGCATCTGGTTCATTTGGCCCAACAACAGCCGGCCGTATGGACTCTTATGTCGATTACTTCCAAGCCCACGGTGGTTCATTTGTGATGCTCGCCAAGGGCAACCGCTCCAAGGCGGTCACCGATGCATGTGCAAAGCATGGTGGTTTCTATCTCGGATCTATCGGCGGACCTGCAGCTCGCTTAGCTCAGGATTGCATTAAGAAAGTTGAGGTTCTCGACTTTGAAGATCTAGGAATGGAAGCAGTCTGGAAGATCGATGTCGTCGACTTCCCGGCATTTATCGTTGTCGACGATAAGGGAAATGACTTCTTCGCCGAAACGATGCGTCCGCTGACGATTGGCAAGAAGCCGAATTAATTCTTAGTAGTAATGCGAGCGCTTGAACTTCGCCCATGCCTTACATGGGGTGTCATAGCGCTGATCGATATAGCGAAGGCCCCAACGAATCTGAGTCACTGGGTTGGTGCGCCAATCGCTTCCGATGACCTCCATCTTTGAAGCGGGAAGAGCTTGCGCGATTCCGTGGGCTCCAGAGCGATAGTTGTGGGCCTTGTAATTCCAATGGCTCTCTTTGGTCCAGAGGCGGTTGATGCAGTTGTACTGATCTGCCCCCCATGAGTAATCGCTCTGCATGATGGTGCGAGTGATGTACTTGGCGCCGACCATGGTGCGGGCGAGTTCGACCTGACGAGCAAGCTGGGCAACTCGGGCCATCTCCGAGATAGGGACGATGACGCCCTGGTTGAGATCGGCATCGCGGGTAATGGTCAGGCTCGCAGATGATCCTTCAGGGAGGTTGAGGCGAGTGGTGGTTGGGAAGTCGAGACCGTTGGCAGTTGGCTGAGCTATCGCCAGGATGAGGGTTGCTGCAACGAGGGTCCAGATAGATCGCTTGCTCGCGAACTGCTTCTTTGCGATATCCGAAACTAACATCGTTGTAACTCACCCCCGTTTCTACTACTCGTCCTGCCGTCGATCGCCGGCCCTGTGGCCTGCGGTATGGGTTAAAGCGTTCCAATCAAGGAGGGATGTCGCAAATTTTCTTACGCGTGAGTCGCAAATTCTCAGAAATCGCGAGGATTGGGGATAAGTAAAAGTGCTGGTCAGATAGGGCAAAGTCCTATATGTCCGATTTGTGACTGTGAGATTTAAAGAGGGCTCTATTTGCCGAATCGGCGGGCTCGATGAGAGTAGTCGCGGAGGGCGCGCAAGAAGTCAACGCGACGGAAGTCCGGCCAGTAGGCCTCACAGAAGTAGAACTCAGAGAGGGCCGATTGCCAGAGGAGGAATCCGCCGAGGCGCTGCTCCCCTGAGGTGCGGATCAAGAGGTCGGGATCTGGTTGGCCAGCTGTATAGAGGTGACGGGCGATCGCATCGCCATCGATCTCCTCCGCTGCTTCAAGGAGGCTCTTACCTGACTTCGCCTCCTCCACCATAAAGCCTTTGACTGCATCGACAATCTCGCGACGACCGCCATATCCGACTGCAACATTGACCTGGAGGGTTGAGTGAGGACAGGCAGGAAGAGAGGTGAGTTTGGTGGCGAGCTCTTCCGGGAGAACATCGAGGGCTCCTACCGCTTTGATGCTCCATCGGTTGCGGGCTGCGAGGTCATCGACGATTCCACTGATGACATCGATCAAAGTGGCAACCTCTTCGGGCGAGCGCTTGAAGTTATCGGTCGAGAGCATCCAGAGGGTCACAACATCGACATGTGTCTCTTCGCACCAGCCCAAGAGATCTGCAATCTTCTCAGCACCTCTCTTATGGCCATACGGATCTGCAGGATCTGGGTTCTGCTTCGCCCAGCGACGATTGCCGTCGAGGGTCACACCGATATGGCGAGGGGTCTTGGTGAAGTCGAGATCTTTGATAATCCGCCACTCATAGAAAGGGTAGAGCAGCGCCTTGATTCGACTACGAATACTTCTTAACAATTTTCCGCTCGGCGATAAAGGATGCGACCGGGATAGTGCCTGCTGCCACTAGGGCGATGATGAGGCCGAGTGAGAAGCGCTTCTTTACCGCCAATTGAAGGACGGTGAGGATGTAGACGATATAGAAGTAGCCGTGAGCGATCGGGATAAAGATAAATGGATTGCTCTTATCGAAGGCGTGAAAGAGGTGCTTTGCGACCATATAGACCACGAGCAGGAGGAGATTGACTCCGCAGACGATGGCCATGGTGCGAAAGCGAGAGAGTGGAGTCTTCATGAGGTAACTCTAACTCCTGCCCTAGAGGGCGTCACTCTCTTCACGGCGCTTATAGAAAGGCGCCCAGAGAACAAGGGCTGCCATAAACCACCAGATCGCAACGTATGAGATGTGCTGCCAGTAATAGCCAGGGATCCCGCCTCGTGGAAGGTCGATAGAGATGCGAGTTCTCTCTACAGTTCCAAAGCGAGTGGATTCAGAGGAGAGTGCGATATAACCGTCGTAGAGCTGAAAATCTGAGATCGATGTGAGAAGGCTGCTATCAATTCGTGAGAGTTGGCTTGGAGTGCTCTCGGCGCGATCTTCATATTGGCTGGGATAGATCCGGCCCGCTGCAGTGACCTCAGTAGCCATCACTATTTCAGGAGATGTAAAGCGATCAGACCAGAGGCCGCGCACAACGAGAATTGCAGATTGCGTATCGACCTGCATGAGGGCGACATCCCAATCGCTGACCTTTCCATCTGCTCCCTCTTGATTGGGGGCTTTGAAGTTTGCGATGTAGTGGCCTTTAACCTCAATATTCTTTCCATAAGCCTCAACCGGTAAAGAACCTTCAGGAGTTGTCACTTCGGAGAGCGAGTAGAGCCTCTCATCTTCAACGACAGGTGCGCTCTCGCTTGCCTTCATCTCGCGGGCGCGATCGAGTTGCCAGAGACCGAGTGATGTAAAGATTGCGGCGAGTATCAGTACCGCAGCACCTTGGAGTAAACGCTTAATTTTGTGGTTCGTCTTCGCGATTCTGAAGTCGGGTATATCGCTTGTAGAAACTGCGCAAGAGAATTGCAGTGGCAGTCACGAGGAGGATCATCGTGAGTGATCCAGCGATTCCCATATCGACATCTTTACTCATGAGAGGATTCTCCCATGTCTTTAGATGGCTCTCAATACCACTTCGATTACAACGACCGTTATGGCATCCGTAATCAGAGAGCATGGCTGCCCTACGGAATTGCATTTCTCTTGGTGGGTGGCATCTGGATTATCTGGGCAGGTCTCCATCATGCCGAACCCAATGTCTCCGCAGATCTCATCGCCTTTAATAATCAAGATCCTCGCAATATCGAGATTCGATATATCGTCACCCGTCGCGATCCATCTCAGAGCGCTACATGTGTTCTCGCTGCTCGCGATATCGATAAGGTCATCGTTGGTCAGCTCACCGATGAGATCCCTGCCAGTGATGGCGCTATCGAACGTGTAGTGACCATTCCTTCTAGGGGTGATGCAGTAAATGCGGGAATTACCTCCTGCCGCCTTAACTAGTATCCTTCTCCCTTATGAGCTCACAACAGACGTGGTTAACACAAGAAGCGGCAGATCGTCTCGCCGCTGAATTGGCACACCTCGAAGGTGAAGGCCGCAGAGAAGTCACTGCAAAGATTGAAGCAGCACGAGCAGAGGGCGACCTTAAAGAGAATGGTGGCTATCACGCAGCCCGTGATGAACAGGGCAAGATGGAGGCTCGTATCCGCCAACTCAAGCAGATGCTTGAGAATGCTCATATCGGAACACCGCCTGCCAGTGCAGATGGAAAAGTTGGTGCAGGTATGGTCGTCACAGCACTTGTTGCAGGTGATGAGACAAAGTTCTTACTCGGATCACGCGAGATCGCATCAGGCGATATCGATGTATATTCTGAGAAATCACCACTCGGGGCTGCGGTACTCGGTGCTGAAATCGGTGCAACTGTGAGCTATACAGCGCCAAATGGGCGTCAAATCACAGTTGAGATTAAATCAGCTGAATTCTTCGCATAGTTTCATCTCATCTACTTGAAATAACGGGAGTAAACTCACTCCTCTATGAATACAAATGCGCCCTCTAAAGAACACTCGCACCGCGAAATCATGATTATTCTCGGTGGTTTGATGACGGGAATGCTTCTTGCAGCTCTCGACCAAACCATCGTCTCAACTGCTCTCAAGAGCATCGTTGAGGACTTCAACGGACTCGACCACTACACATGGGTTGTCACCGCCTACCTCCTTACATCTACCGCATCGACTCCGCTCTACGGAAAGATCTCTGATCTCTACGGTCGTCGCATCGTCTTCCAATTTGCGATTGTTACCTTCTTAATTGGATCGCTCTTGGCGGGCGCTTCACAGAACATGGGCCAGCTCATCGCAACCCGTGCACTCCAAGGCCTTGGCGCTGGTGGTTTGATGGCCCTCACATTCGTCATCATCGGCGATATCGTCCCTCCACGTGAGCGCGGTCGCTACCAGGGCTACTTTGGCGCTGTCTGGGGCCTCTCATCTGTAGCTGGTCCGCTCTTGGGTGGCTACTTCTCAGATCACGCCACAATCCTTGGCGTTACAGGATGGCGTTGGATCTTCTACATCAACCTTCCATTTGGAATCGCAGCTCTTGCGATTACATCTGCTGTTCTCCATATCCCTAAGGTCAAGCGCGAGCACAAGATTGATTACCTCGGTGCATTCTTACTCGTGGTCTCTGTGACTCTCACACTGCTCTCTGTAGCTGTCTATGGTCCGCAGAATGGTTGGACAGATTCACGCACCGTTATCTACCTCATCGCAGGTGTGATCCTCGCAGCGGTATTTGTACTTGTTGAATCAAAGGCGACAGAGCCAATCATTCCTTTGAAGCTCTTTAGAAACCACACCTTTACATTGACATCGATCCTCGGTGCAATCATCGGTGCAGGTATGTTCGGTGCAATTGTTATGTTGCCGCTCTACATGCAGGTTGTTAAAGGTTACTCAGCAACTTCTGCTGGCCTTAAGTTGATTCCATTGATGCTCGGTATCGTCTCTACCTCTATTGTGAGCGGAAAGATGATCTCAAAGCACGGGCACTACAAGCGCTTCCCAATAATGGGAACAGCAATTATGACTGTCGGAATTCTCTCGATGTACACACTCCAGATTGATACTCCATATTGGAAGCTCTCAATCTTTGCAATTTTGGTGGGCGCTGGCCTCGGTCTCTCAATGCAGACCATCGTTATCGCACTTCAGAACTCAGTTGATTTCAAGGATATGGGAGTCGCGACAAGCTCTAATACATTCTTCCGTTCACTCGGATCTGTATTCGGAACCGCTCTCTTTGGTGCAATTCTTACAAACCGCTTGAGCCACTACATGGCAGCCAACTTTGCAGAGCTTGCTGCAAAGAATCCCGCGGCAGCCGGTGCGATTGACCCTACACAGTTGAAGGCAATCCAGAGCAATACCGGCCTCATCAAGACGCTTCCAGCAAATGTGCAGACAGCGGTCCTTGATGCCTTCGTACACTCATTCCACATCGTCTTCCTCACCGCTGCTCCAGTAGTTGCGCTTGGATTCTTTGTGGCGCTCTTCATGCGCGAGACACCGCTTCGCACCTCTGAAGATTATGCAGCTGCTCGTAATGAGTCAGCTGGTGAGGCTCTCGGCTAAATCAACACCTTATTTAAAGAGAAGAACCCCCTTCGCGAGTTTCCTCGTGAAGTTGGGGTTCTTCTCTTTGCCTCTTTCTTTGTAGCAGTGGGATTTGGAATCATTGCGCCAACGCTGCCTCTCTTTGCGCGATCATTTGGTGTAAATAATGCGCAGGTAGGTTCGATTATCTCCGCATTTGCACTTGCACGATTTTCAAGTGGGCTTATCTCAGGAAAGTTGGTTGATAAGTTTGGCGAGAGGGCTGTCTACTCAGTCGGTATCGGAATGGTGGCAATCTCCTCGGCCGCAGCTGCCGCTGCACAGTCCTACTCTCAACTTCTCATCTTCCGCGCAGCAGGTGGACTTGGTTCATCAATGTTTTCAGTTGCGGCAGGTTCTCTCCTGCTCCGAGTAACCGCAGATCATCAGAGAGGTCGCGCACAATCGCTCTATAACGGTTCATTCTTACTCGGAATGGTCGGTGGCCCTGTTATCGGTGGTGCACTCTCCGGATTCTCGTTGCGCGCTCCACTAGCAATCTATGCGGTTTTATTGGTGATCTCTTCTATATCTGCTGCATTTTTGTTGAAGGGATCGCCACTTGCAGCAAAACCAACAAAGACGAGTGAGAAGACCTCTCTCCGAGATGCCTTCGCGTTGAGGCCCTATCGAATTGCTCTCGTAGTCTCATTTAGTACTGGATTTATTCTCTTTGGAATGACCCGCTCGATAGTCCCTCTCTTTATGGTTGAAGATATGCACGTCTCCTCAACATATATGAGCGTTGGCTTCACCTTGGCATCGATTGCCAATGCTCTTCTCCTTCTGCGCGCTGGCCGTCTCTCTGATGAGAAAGGTCGACGTTTTGTCGCCGTCATCGGCTCTGGTGCGCTGACAATCTCTACCGCATTGATGTTAATTACCTTCCAGCCATGGATCTTCTTTCCTGCGATGCTCTTCTCGGGAATCGCTGGTGCATATTTAGCGATTGTTCCTGGCAACCTCGTGGGAGATGTTCTTAAGGGCAAAGGCGGTCAAGTTATTGCGATGATGCAGATGTCAGGAGACTTTGCAGCAATGGTCTCGCCGATTCTCCTAGGGGTAATCTCAGATGCTGCAGGATTTAGACCGGCTTTCTTGCTCTCAACCTTAATAATGGGCGCAATCTTCATCGTCACCACACGTATCCCTGAGACTCGCAATACAGTCCACCACTCTTCCTGATTTAGAATCCCTTCATGAGAAAGCTACAGAGGGGCTCCGTTCTACTGGCTCTCTCATGCCTCTTTCTCGCTCTCTTCTCTCCTATCTCGCATGCACTGACAGTTACAGCTTCTGGAGATACCGCTGGGCTATGCACGCAGACCGTTTCAAATGTTTCTGGAATAACCGTTACTAAGGTTGGCAGCGAATGTGTTGTGCAATTTACAACTGAGTCAACGATTACTTGGACTCCCCAATACACAATTAGCGCGCGTTACCTCGTAGTCGGTTCTGGAGGTAGCGGAACTCGTGGACTCTGCGGTGTCTATTGGGGCCAAGGTGGCGGTGGTGGTGAAGTCCTCACCGGCACTGGTTACACATTTACAGGTAACTCTCCAGTGACAGTCACTGTTGCAGCAGCTTCTGGACGAGGTGGTGATTGCACAGCAGGTGGAGGCGTAAATGGAAATTCATCCGTCCTCGGATCTCTCACAGCGCGCGGTGGAAAAGCCTCACTGAATACAACAACCAATAACGCTGGAGCTGTTGGTGGCGTCGCTGGAAACGGCAATGCTGGCGGTATCGGAACTGCAAATGGCGCAAATGGATGTGCTGCAGGAAATGGAAGTTGTCAGGTAGGTGGCGGTGGTGGCGCAGGCGCTGCAGGCTCTGGCAAGAACGGTGGAGCTGGAGTTAACTCAGATATCGTCACATTAGGTACCAGTGTGATGTATGGCAGTGGTGGCGCAGGATGGGCTGGAAGTGGCGATGTCGGAACAGCTCAATCTGGTGGTGGAACTCCAGGATCAGGGTGTGAAGGTGCCGCTAATCGCGGTGGCGGTGGAGCAGATTGCAACGGATATTTAGCGACCGGTGGAAGCGGTGGCTCTGGCTTTGTTGTTGTTCGTTACACCTATAACAATCCACCCAGCATTGGATCTCTCGGTGGTGGTGCAATTAGCACATACTCTTCTGCCGAAAACACCACTTCGCTTTTTTCTCTCAATGTGACAGACCCTGATGCAGGTGCAACTCTGACATATTCACTGACTGGCACTGATGCAAGTGATTTCTCAATTAGCGGCACCGGCACACTTTCATTCTCAATTAACCCTGATTACGAAGCTCCGAGTGATGCCGATACAAATAACACATACATTGTCATAACGTGGGTGAGCGATGGAATCTACTCTGACTCACAAACCGTAACCGTAACCGTTACCAATGTCGATGAACCCGGCACTGTTTCACCGCCATCTCTTGCTTCGACACCATATAAGGGATCTGCAGTAAGTATCACTGTAAATCTGAATGCTGCCGGAAAAGTTCGTTTCTTTGTTAATGGAAAACGAATCTCTAATTGTCTTGCTATCAGCACAACTGGATCGGGTTCTAGCTACACGGCAACATGCAATTGGAAGCCAACGGTGATGGGACGACAGAACATCACCGCAACACTTACCCCAAGTTCGCCAACATTTACCGGCGTGACCTCACAACCTCAGAGCATCTGGGTCTTTAAACGCACTACAACCCGTTAAGAGTAAGAGCGTTAAAGGTTAAAGACCTTTAAGTGCACTAACCACCTTTGTCAATGATGCCTTTGCATCACCGAAGAGGAGTGTGGTCTTTGGATCATAGAGAAGCTCATTCTCAATTCCTGCAAAGCCTGGACGCATTGAGCGCTTGAGGAAGATGATATTTGCAGAGTCAGCAACTTTGAGAATTGGCATTCCGTAGATTGGGCATCCAGGTGTTGTCTCTGCTGCTGGGTTTACAACATCGTTTGCACCAATGACGATCGCAACGTCAGTCTGACCAAATGTTGGATTGACCTCATCCATCTCAGCGAGCTGCTCGTAAGGAACATTTGCCTCTGCGAGCAAGACGTTCATATGTCCCGGCATACGTCCTGCAACAGGGTGGATTCCGTAAGCAACATCAATACCCTTTGAGATCAGGAGATCTGCCATCTCACGCACTGTGTGTTGTGCTTGAGCAACTGCAAGACCAAATCCTGGAACGATCACGACGCGACGTGCATAGTTGAGAAGAATTGCTACATCCTCTGCAGAACCTGACTTCACCGGACGTTCTTCGCCAGCTGCGGCCGCATCTTGAGGCTTAGCTGTAAAGGCGCCGAAGAGTGTGCCAAAGAGGGAGCGTCCCATCGCCTCTGCCATCAAACGGGTCAAGATAGTTCCAGAAGCACCAACGAGAGTTCCTGCAATGATGAGAAGTGTTGAATCGAGAACATATCCACTTGCCGCCACTGTAAGACCAGTAAATGCATTGAGAAGTGAGATAACGATTGGAACATCTGCTCCACCTACTGGAAGCACGAAGAGCACACCGAAGAGAAGTGATAATCCAGCAAGGATAAGCAATGGATTGGTGCCCATTGCACTGACAACCCAGACAGATACAGCTAAAACACCAGCTAAGTTAGCTGCAATAACAAAGCGTCCGCCAGGGAAGATCACTGGGCGAGTTGTCATCAACTCCTGCAACTTGAGGAAAGTGATGATCGATCCGCTGAAGGAGATACATCCAACAACTACGGTGAAGACAGTGAAGATGACTTCAGCTGTTGTCGCTTCATTTCCTAGCTTGAGGTACTCAACGATTGCAACGAGCGCTGCTGCGCCACCTCCAACACCGTTAAAGAGCGCTACGAGCTGAGGCATATTGGTCATCTGAACCTTGCGAGCTGCAGGAACACCGACTGCTAATCCGAAGGCAAGGGCGCCGAGGATCCACCAGAGATTCTTTATCTCGCCGAGATTGAAGAAGACCATAAGGATTGCAACGGTCGCACCAGCTGCACCAAGAAGATTTCCGCGGCGAGCAGTCTTTGGGTGTGAAAGACCTTTGAGGGCGAGGATGAAGAGAACTCCGGCTCCAAGGCCGATGAGGTCATAGATAAATGAACTCACTTCTGCTCACCTCCCTTCTTTGGCTTAAACATTTCGAGCATGCGGTCGGTGACGACAAAACCTCCAACGACGTTGATAGTTGCCAAGATAATCGCTGCAACAGCGAGACCGAGCTGCAAATTATTGGTGGCTTCGTCGGCGACGATGATTGCTCCAACCAGAATCACACCGTGGATTGCATTTGCGCCTGACATCAACGGAGTGTGAAGCGTCGATGAAACCTTGGAGACAACTTCAAATCCCACAAAGACAGCGAGAACAAAGATCGAGATGACTGCAATTGGTTCCATTACTTCGCCGCCTTTGCTTCAGAGGTATGTCGCGCTCCTGCGTGTGTTACGCAAGCTCCATTGATAATTTCATCCTCAAAGTTGATGTTAAGACTCTTACTCTCTGCATCAGTCAGAAGGGTCAAGATGTTGACAACATTTCGTGCGTAAAGACTTGAGGCGTGGAATGGAAGCTGGCTAGGAACATCTTTCCCACCCCAGATTCGAACTCCGCCAGCTGTTTCAACGATCTCGCCTGGCTTGGATCCTTCAACGTTTCCACCAGTCTCTGCAGCAAGATCGACAATGATGGTGCCTGGCTCCATCGCATCGACCATATCTTTGGTCATCAAACGTGGCGCTGCACGACCTGGCACTGCGGCAGTTGTAATAACGACATGAGACTTTGCGATGTAAGGAGTAAGGAGCTCGCGCTGCTTAGCTGCACGCTCTTCACTCATCTCACGTGCATATCCGCCTGCACCTTCGAGGGCTTCGAGCTCCAGTTGAATAAATGTCGCACCCATAGATCGCACTTCATCTGCCGATGCAGGACGGACATCGTAAGCGGAGACAACCGCGCCGAGTCGACGAGCAGTTGCAATCGCTTGAAGTCCAGCAACACCAGCACCAAGAACCAAGACCTGAGCTGGTGTCACCGTTCCTGCTGCAGTCATGAGAAGTGGGAAGAAACGTGGTGAGAGCTCTGCACCGACTAGCGCCGCACGATAACCCGCGCAGAGCGCCTGAGATGAGAGGGCATCCATTGATTGAGCACGCGAGATACGCGGCACTAACTCGAGAGAGAATGCAGTGACGCCTTGTGATGTGGCTGCATCAATCGAGTCAACCGCAGTTGTTGGAGAGAGGAAGGAGATTGTCGTCGCACCTTTATTTAATTTGCCCATTTGTGCTGGAGTGAGCGGTTGAACTGAGAGAACAATGTCAGCTCCTGATAAAACATCTCCATTAACGACAGAAGCACCTGCAGATCTATAGAGATCGTCAGGTGCTTGTGCGTGGACTCCGGCGCCGCTTTCTATAACGACTTCAAAACCCAACTTTGTTAATTTATTGATGACATCTGGGACGAGCGCCACGCGCTTTTCGCCCTCTCGAATCTCTTTAGGGACGCAAACCTTCATGAGGGAAGGCTACCCAGCCGTGCTGGGTAAACCTAGAGAAATGAGAGTGATAGCCCTTTCAGAGTTTTAGTCGCGACCTCTCAAGATAGAGATGAGGCGGAGAACTTCCATATAGAGCCATACGAGAGTCACCATGAGACCAAAAGCACATCTCCAAGACTCTTCTGCTGGCGCCTTAGCCGCTACCGCCTTCTCGATTTGGTCGAGATCGAGGATGATGAACATTGAAGCAAGAATCACGCCGCCACCTGCGATGAGAAGACCGAATCCTCCTGATGGGAAACCAACAAAGAGAGTAACGAGACCTAGGACAAAGTAGCCAAGAAGTGATGACATCAAGATACGAGTGAACTTTGGAGTCACACGGATCTTTCCACTCTTATAGGCAGCGAGTACACCTGCAAATGCTGCCGCTGTTGTGATGACAGCTTGCACAACAATTCCGTCGTATGCGCTCTCATAGATCCAGCTGATTGTGCCGAGTGCCAAGCCTTGGGCTGCTGCATAAGCAATTACAAGAGCTGGGCGAACTTTCTGTGAAAATGAAATGACGAGAGCCAAGATAAGTCCAACGACAACGCCAATAAGCGCGAGGGCACCATTCTGTGCACGCCACGCAATTGCTCCAACAGTGACAAGCACTGCAAACATCGCTGCAGTCTTAATGATGACATCATCAATAGACATTGGTGCAGATGTTGGTCGGCTCTCAAGTGTTTGAGGATCTTGTGTAACAGAACCATCGCGATCGAGTACTGCCGGGTTGATACGAGCGAAACCGCGGCCTGTGAGGACTGGGTTAGAACTGCGCATTCTTCTCTCCTTTATAAATAGGGAACTCTTCCCTATGCCGTATCCTCGCATATATGAAAGCGGGAAGCTGGCTGAAAAATGAGCACCACCAACAGCTATTGGAGCGTTGGTGGATTCTCATTGTCCTTCTCTGGGATATCGCAAAGACGCTTATTATCGATAAGGCTTTTGCTAAGTACGGAATCAGCCCTTATATCTACTTCGTCATTGTGATTGTGATCGCTATCCCGTATGCGCTGTCGACGGCGAAGATGCTCTTTTCCATTATAAATAATCACTGGAGACATGCCGCACTCTTTGGAGCCATCGCCGCTCTACTTCACTTTATTCCTGACATCTATATTTTGGTCAATGCCAAGGAAGTTCCACGATCACTATTTGATAGCTTTATCGTGGCAGCAGTTATCTTTACGATCTTTGCGGTGCATGGAATTCTCTCGCAAGTGCGGGCTCATAAATCAAAATGAGAAGATATATGCACGAACTGGTGCCCCCGGTCGGACTCGAACCGACACTGGAAGGATTTTAAGTCCTCTGTCTCTGCCATTGGACTACGGGGGCCAATAGGTGGTGCAGTCTACTAGTGATTATTGGATGCTTTTATCTTAAGTTTGAACGAGAGACAGAAAAAACAGTATTGGGATAGAGATAAGTTCCCGTAGCGCCGGCGCCTGTTGGAACAGCTGTCGCAGAGAGTTTGATTGCACCTATGACAGAGGGTTTCCATGTGCAGGTAGCGGTATGTGTTGAACCAGAACCTGTAGTTGCCCTGTTAATGCAATTTGCTATTCGTTTTCCTGATGCAAAGAAAGTTACTTTCGAAGCGGCGCTAACAACGGTTGTGATAACAATATTGGTTCGATAAGCAACAACTTGAACTCCACCTGCCAACGAAAAAGATGAATACTCAACGATGTCTATGCCTTGATCAAAGGTTGAAGCCCAGGCACCTGTAGAGATCGTGCCGTATGAATCATTTCCCGGACCTCCATAGAAGAACGACTGCTCTTGAAGATCGTTCATATAGTCATTGCCAAGCCCACCGTAAAAAGTTGAGTACCAGGATGTTCCTGTCACGGAGTCATTACCTGCTCCGCCAAAGAAAAAGTCACGTGTATTGGCGCTTGAGTCCATCGAAGGAATCGAGTTGTCGTTACTGTCTCCGCAGAATAGATCTTGGCCATTTCCATTAGCAGTATTTGAGCCCGTGATGAGGCCTGAACCATTTGCTATCCACACAGTAATTGTTCCGTTTGTGATAGCAGTCTCAAGTGCGGCTTGATTTGCCCTACCCATCAATCCTGGCAAGGTGGATGCTGTATAGAGCGGATCATTGATTGCAGCAACACACGAAGCTAGTAGAGCAACACCATCAATCGCATGAGCTGGTTGAACACTTGGAAAAGTGAGCGCTACGGCAAGGATTAGGAATTTAGATAGACGCTTGCGCATATCCAAAACCTTTCTCTCCTGCTTAACTCACAATTATGAAAGTGGCGAATCAACCGCCGGTTGTATAAAGGTTACTGCTCTGTGCAGCTGCAACCAATCGACCACCGTCATCGCTGAGAGCGAGGCTATTCCACGATTTACCTGATGGAGATCCCGACATGAGGAACCATGTT
>JBFYJI010000052.1:0-5478 GCA_041311505.1 Candidatus Nanopelagicales bacterium
ATGCAAACCGCCCAGCGCTCAAGAAGGCTGGATTCCTCTCACGTGATGCACGTGTGATCGAGCGCAAGAAGTACGGTCTTAAGAAGGCTCGTAAGCGTTCACAGTACTCAAAGCGTTAATTCTTTTTACTCACCAATCCCGTTTGTTGCAAAGGAGTTTTTATGGCTCTCTTTGGAACAGACGGGATTCGTGGTTTAGCGAACGGTTCAGTTCTCACAGCTGAGACTGCGCTCAATGCAGCAGTGGCCGCAGCCCATATTCTCGTTGAAAGCAAGAGCAATGCAGGTCGCCGTCCCACAGCAATTGTTGGCCAAGATTCACGCGCATCAGGCGAGTTTCTAGAGGCAGCAGTCTGTGCTGGCCTTGCCTCTGCCGGTGTTGATGTCTATCGCGTAGGAGTTCTACCAACACCTGCCATTGCATATCTTGTTGGAGCAACCGGGGCCGATCTCGGAGTCATGATCTCTGCATCCCACAATCCAATGCCCGATAACGGAATCAAGTTATTTGCACGAGGTGGCGGAAAGCTCGATGATGCAATTGAGGCAGCAATCGAAGCTCGCATGGGAGAGCCATGGGATCGCCCAACCGGGCGCGGAGTTGGCCGCATCATTAATGATGATGCAGCAGCAAGAAAGTACATCGAGCACCTTCTTGCATCAGTAACTACGCCTCTCAAGGGTTTAAAGATTGTGGTCGATTGCGCCAATGGAGCATCATCACTCGTTGCACCCACTATCTATGAAAAGGCTGGCGCAACAGTAATCTCAATCCACCATTCACCAGATGGCTGGAATATCAATGAGAACTGCGGTTCTACCCATCTTGAAGATTTGCAGGCAGCAGTCGTCAAAGAAGGTGCTGACTTCGGCATTGCACACGATGGTGATTCAGATCGATGCCTGGCTGTTGATGCAGCAGGCAACGTTGTCGATGGCGATCAGATCATGGCGATCCTGGCACTCGGATTTCACTCTCGCGAAAAGTTAAAGTCAGAGACAATCGTTGCAACAGTAATGAGCAACCTCGGTTTCATGCTTGCAATGAAGAAGGCAGGCATCAAGGTCATCACAGCATCTGTCGGCGACCGTTATGTTCTTGAAAAGATGATCGAAGGCGATTACTCACTCGGTGGAGAACAATCTGGCCATGTGATTATTCGCGACTTTGCAAATACAGGAGATGGAATCTTGACAGCGCTCGCGCTTGCTCAAGAAGTTGCATCTTCTGGAAAGTCATTAGCAGAGCTTGCATCTGCAATGCAGCGCTTCCCACAGGTGCTCATCAATGTGCCGGGTGTTGCAAAAGATAAGCTGGCAGGATCATCAGTTGTTACGGCGGCAGTTGCTGCAGCAGAGCAGAAGTTAGGCGAAGAAGGACGAGTTCTCTTGCGCGCATCAGGAACAGAGCCCTTGATTCGCGTGATGGTTGAGGCCTCAAGTGATAACCTTGCGCAAGAAATCGCATCGTCATTAGCTGCGGTTGTTAAGGCAGAACTGGGGATCTAATTCGTGTGCGGAATCGTGGGTTACACAGGACCGCAATCTGCCTTTACCCCCATCGTTGAAGGCCTTCGTCGCCTCGAGTACCGCGGATATGACTCAGCAGGAATCGCACTCGGTACCAACAACTCTCTCTTTGTCGAAAAGCGCGCAGGTAAGCTCTCTAATCTTGAAGGCGCACTTCCTGCCAATCTTCCAACAGTTCACTCCGGAATCGGCCACACCCGTTGGGCAACACATGGTGGACCTACCGATCGCAATGCCCACCCTCACCTCGATAACGAGGGCAAGCTCGCTGTAATCCACAACGGCATCATCGAAAATTACTCAGAGCTCAAGGCAGAGCTTGAAAAGCGCGGACATAAGTTTGAATCAGAGACAGATACCGAATCTGTAGCTCACTTACTCTCCGATCTTCGCAAAGAGCACAATGGCGATCTCACCGCCGCTATGCGCGCTGCGGTTAAGCGCCTCCGAGGATCATTTACCTTGCTTGCAATTCATGCAGATGCGCCGCAGACAATTGTTGGAGTACGTCGTAATTCGCCATTAGTTGCAGGCCTAGGTGATGGCGAAAACTTCTTAGCCTCAGATGTCGCTGCATTTATCGATTACACCAAGCGCGCTGTTGAGCTCGGCCAAGATGAGGTTGTCACAATCTCACCAGAAGGTATTGCAATCTGCGACCTTGAAGGCACATCTCTTCCTCTGCGCGAATATGAGATTACCTGGGATGCAGCAGCTGCACAGAAGGGCGGCTTTGCGCACTTTATGTTGAAGGAGATCTTCGATCAGCCAAAGGCAATCGCAGATACCCTCATCGGACGTCTCTCTGACAATAGCCAAGTCCAGCTCGATGAGCTCCATATGAGCGATGAAGAAATTAAGAATATTCAACGCATCTCAGTGATTGCATGCGGTACCGCTTATCACGCAGGAATGGTTGCAAAGTATGCGATCGAAAAGTGGGCGAAGATTCCTGTTGATGTTGAGATTGCCTCTGAGTATCGCTATCGCGATCCCATCGTTGATAAGAATTCTCTCGTCATCGCTATCTCACAATCTGGTGAGACTATGGATCTCTTGATGGCAGTTCGCCATGCAAAGGCTTCAGGTGCTCGAGTTCTCGCAGTATGCAATACCAACTCTTCTACTATTCCACGCGAATCAGATGCAGTGCTCTATACACATGCAGGACCTGAGATTGCAGTTGCATCTACTAAGGCATTTCTTACACAAATCGTTGCCGTCTACCTCATCGGATTGAAGTTGGCTCAGGTGCGAGGCACCCTCACCGATGCTGCAATAAAGAGCCTCTACAACGAGATGCTCGAGCTCCCTTCAAAGGTTGAGCAGATTCTTGAGACAGTCGAGCCACTTCGCGCACTCACACGAAAGTTTGTTAAGAACGACACCGTTCTCTTCTTGGGACGCGGAATCGAATACCCCGTTGCCCTCGAAGGTGCACTGAAGTTGAAAGAGCTCGCATATATCCATGCTGAGGGATTTGCCGGTGGCGAGCTCAAGCATGGTCCCATCGCGCTAATCGAAGAAGGCACTGCCGTTATTGCTGTTCTTCCCACGGCAGATGAACATCAGCTCGATGAGAAGATGCTCAGCAATATCCAAGAAGTAAAAGCACGTGGCGCTCGAGTCATTGTGATTGCAGCAGAGGGCACTGAAGTGATTGGTGCAGAACACATCATCCGCATCCCAGTCGCATCTCCGCTCTTTCAGCCAGTACTTGCAACTGTGCCGCTCCAGGTATTTGCATATGAGATCGCAGTGGCACGTGGCACCGATGTTGATCAGCCACGCAACTTGGCTAAATCCGTAACAGTGGAATAAGGATGTTAGAGACTCGTCGCCGCCAGATGCGCAGAGCGCTTAAATGGAGCGCAGCGCTCTTTGCGGGATTTCTTCTCGTCACACATCAAGTAGTGACCTATGGACTCATCATTGAAGTCGATAGATTCTTTAGCAAAGGCGATCACCCACACTTTAAGGGACTCTCCGCCTTCATCATTCGACGCCTTGATGACCTTGGTCTTCGCAGCGTTTCGGGCATCGCCCTCCTTATCGTCGCTCTCTATATTTCACGTCGTTTTAAGACATGGCGTCCCATCAACCTTGGATTGCTCTCATTTGTAGCTCTCAATGTTGTTGTCGGTGGATTTAAATACACACTCGGTCGTACAAAGCCACGTATAGGTCTCGATGTATTGCATGCAGGCGGAATGTCATATCCAAGCGGACATGCTTCCAATGCGATCTTTATCTGGGGTGTTATTGCATATCTGATCTATCGATATGCACATGTCGATAGATATCGTGGACGCCTTGCAAGTGCGGGAGTTGGACTACTCGCCCTTACTGTCTGTTCTGTCTCGCTTGTTCGCAACACTCATTGGTTCTCCGATTTATTCGGGGGATTATTGCTCGGTGGAGCACTTCTGGTCCTCATCATCGCAATCGATCGATACTTTCCTTCCGATAGCCAGCTGCACTAACTGCGCTGTTCCCTTGGCGCAGCCGATGGCATAGACTGCGCAACATGATTGATGGAATCGGTATCGACGTCGTCGATATCAAGAGATTCCACGAGTCTCTAGAGCGCACGCCAGGCCTGCGCGAAAAACTCTTTACCGATAATGAGCGCACCCTCAGCGATTCGTCACTGGCTGCTCGATTTGCCGCAAAAGAGGCGCTCTATAAAGCCCTGAGTCCAGATCATGGCCTCCATTGGCACGATGCAGAGGTCATCAACCACCTCAACGGTAAGCCAGCTTTTCTCTTCCGTGGAGAGATTGCAGATCTTGTCGATGGTGCAGCGGTCCATTTATCTCTTTCTCATGATGCAGGTATCGCATCTGCCATGGTGGTGATTGAGAGATGAGAGCAGAGGCAATCGTTGATTTAAGTGCAATCAAATTTAACGTTGGATTACTCAAAGAGAAGGCGCAGACAAATCTCCTCGCCGTTGTGAAGGCTGATGCATATGGTCATGGATTAGTACCTGTTGCAAAGGCAGCTCTCGATGCGGGTGCTTCGATGGTAGGGGTCGCTCTCCTTGAGGAAGCAATTTCGCTTCGCGAAGCAGGTGTCACTGCACCGATCCTTGCTTGGCTTGTGCAACCTGGATCAGATTTTAAGAGTGCAATCGATAACGATATTGATCTCGCTGCCGGTTCTATCAAGGCGCTCCATGAGATTCAGGCAGCTGCGGGGGATAGAAAACCACGTGTGCATCTTGAAGTAGATACCGGTATGACTCGAGGAGGTTTCCTTGGAGAGTGGTCGAAGATTGATGCCTCTGATGTTGCAGGTTTAGAAATCGTCGGAATCTTCTCTCACTTTGCTCGAGCAGATGAACCAGGTGAGGGTCAGAATCAAGAGCAACTCACACGTTTTAATGAAATGGTTGCAACCTTAAGAGGTTTTGGATTTACCAATCTCATCTGCCATATCGCAAACTCAGCTGCAACTCTGACCAACCCCGATGCAACGTTCGATATGGTCCGGACAGGAATTGCAATGTATGGACTCACTCCCGATGTGAATCTTGCATCATCGAAGGAGTTGAAGTTACGACCTGCGATGCAGTTACGCGCCTCGCTCTATCTCGTAAAGGATGTTCCTGCCGGCACTCCCGTTGGCTACGGTGCATCAGAGTCGACGACCCGTGACACCAAATTGGGAGTCGTCACCATGGGATATGCAGATGGAATTCCTCGTATCGCTAAGGGTGCTGGAATTTGGCACGATGGCAAGCGAGCTCCCATTATCGGACGTGTCTCTATGGATCAATTTGTCGTAGATCTTGGGCCGGATTCTCGCGCGCAATCAGGGGATTGGGTCGTTGTATTTGGCAATGGCTCTCATGGTGAGTACACCGCTGATGACTGGGGAGCTGCCTCGGGAAGTATTAATTACGAGATTGTGACCCGAATTGGCCCTCGTGTGCCTAGAATCTACT
>JBFYJI010000053.1:0-5387 GCA_041311505.1 Candidatus Nanopelagicales bacterium
AGTGTGAGATGCGCCTGTAGCTCAGTCGGATAGAGCACCTGCCTTCTAAGCAGGTTGTCGCTGGTTCGATTCCAGCCAGGCGCGCATAAAAAGAATCGGCCGGTCACCCTCACAGTGACCGGCCGAAACTATTGTGTGGAGTTAACCGATCTTTGCCACCTGTGCGAGTGACTTCTTGAGGAGATCTCCATCGATTACTGAGAATCCAAGATCCTCGCCCACCTTCTGTGAACAAGCTGGAGAGAGGATGAACTTGGCAAACTCAGTCACAGCAGCTGCTGTTGTCTTATCTGAGTACTTAGTATCAGCAAGGAGGTAAGAGACGATACCAAGTGGGTATGCACCCTTCTCCTTTGTTGCATAGTCGTATGTCAACCATCCATTTGCATCTTGTGATGCTGAAGCAAGGAATGCTCCGACGCCTGCTGAATCTGGTGCAACAGATGAACCTGCTGGGTTGATCAAGTTAGCTACCTTCAACTTATTTGCTTTTGCATAGTTCACTTCAGCGTATGTGATTGAGTAAGGAGTCTTACCCGCAAGCTGTGAAACGCCTGTAGATGAAGATGCGCCGACGATGCGCCCGAGGTTTGCGACGTCATTGATGTTTCCTGGGAATGCAGCTGTAAATACCTTGTTCTTAGCCTTCGTCCATACAGATGGGGCTGACTTGTTGAGGTAGTTAGTGAAGTTCTCAGTTGTTCCTGATGAATCAGAACGGTAGATAACCTGAATCTTCTTTGCTGGAAGGATGTAGTTGCTCTTCAATGTACGTGATGTGAGAACGATCGGGTCGCCCTTTGCATCCTTCTTGAGTGAGCCATCTGGATTCTTACGGTATGTAACAGTTGTTGTTGTGCGGTTGTTATCTGCAGCAATTGCTGGGTCGTTCCACATTGTGATTTCACCAGCGAAGATCTTTGCAACTGTTGTTGCTGAGAGCTGGAGAGTCTTTGAGTTAGGAACGTTGTGAAGAATAGCGATTGGTGCCGCAACGAGAGGCACGTGAATGAGTGAAGCGCGCTTTGTTGCTGCTGTGTATGCGCCATCTGACATCCAGAAATCACCGATTGACTTATCAGAGTTTGACTGGCCTGTACCTGAAGATGATGCTGCATATGTGTAGGTGTGATTTGTAGCTGCTGCAAATGGCGCCTTGCAAGCTTCGATCAAGAGCGCAGGGAATGAAGCGCCTGAACCTTGAAGGTTTGCTGCATGTGCAGGAGTTGTTGCTACCAAGCCGAACGCGAGTGCAATTGATGCAACCTTCGCGAGCTTTGAAATTCTCATCTATGTATTTCCCCTTGTGTGTTGGACTTACTTACAGGAGAAAAAATAGAGATTGAGCGTGAATCCAACCCTGAATTAGGGAGAACGGTATTCGACAGTTAGATGAACAATTGGTGTTGCGATTTAGCCGAAGCGACCGGTGACGTAATCCTCTGTGCGCTTATCCTTTGGGCGAGAGAAGATTTCGTTGGTAGGTGCAAACTCCACCATATGCCCTGGTCCCCCATCTGAGAGGAAGAAGGCGGTGTGATCAGAGACTCGAGCAGCCTGCTGCATATTGTGAGTGACGATAACAATCGTCATTGTCTCGGAGAGGTGACGAATAGTCTCTTCGATTCGAAGAGTTGATCCTGGATCGAGCGCTGAACATGGCTCATCCATCAGCAATACCTGTGGCTTTACGGCAAGAGCGCGTGCAATACAGAGACGCTGCTGCTGACCGCCTGAGAGCGAACCACCATGTGCATCAAGGCGATCCTTTACCTCTTTCCAGAGACCTGCGCGTTCGAGACACTCCTCAAGGAGATCGTCCTTATTTTCAACTTTAAGCTGAGCCAATTTGAGACCTGAGAGGACGTTCTCACCAATTGTCATCGATGGGAATGGGTTTGGCTTCTGAAAGACCATGCCGATCTGGAGGCGAATCTTTGTGACATCTGTACCTGGCGCATAAACATCTTTGCCATCGAGGAGAACTTCTCCCGCCATCGCTGCGCTCGGAATAAATTCATGCATACGGTTGAGAGTACGAATAAATGTTGACTTGCCACATCCTGATGGTCCGATGAGAGCAGTAACGGTACCTGGTGCAAAGTCGAGTGAGATGTTCTCAAGTGCAAGATGGTTACCGAACCATGCATGGATACCGCGCGCCTCAAGACCTGTTCCCATTGCACGAAGTCCAGGAATTCGTGGTGCGCTTGCTACATCAGAGAGTGCAGGAGTCATCGGGAGACCTTTCTAGTGCTTAAGAAACGTGCTGCTGTAAAGAGAATGAGAATGATTATGACAAGTACAAGGAGGCCAGCCCATGCACGGGTAATTGCCTCTTCAGAACCTGCATTGAAAGACTTCCAGATGTAATACGGAAGCGATCCCATTGGATCGTGGAATGGATTTGGATTGACCTTATCTCCACCACCAGTAAGAAGGAGTAGAGGTGCAGTCTCACCTGCGATGCGAGCGACGCCAAGAATCATCGCGGTGATGAGTCCGCTACGAGCAGCTGGCAGCACAATCATCGCCACTGTGCGCCATTGAGTGCCACCCAGAGCGGTTCCAGCCTCGCGGAGATCTTGGGGAATCAAATTAAGGACTTCTTCAGACGTTCGTGCAACAGTTGGAATCATCAAGATGGTCAGAGCAAGTGCTCCCATAAATCCTGAGTATCCCTTCGTAATGGGATAGAGAACTGCAGAGAGAATAAAGAGTCCAGCAACAATTGAAGGAACTCCTGACATCGCTTGCACTAAGAACTTGATTGGCTTTGCAAAGCGACCGCGAATCTCCGTGAGATAGAGCGCCGTCAAGATTCCAAGAGGAACGCTCATTACCAGTGCGAGGAAGACGAGGGTAAGAGTTCCTGTAATTGCGTGAAGGATTCCGCCATTTGTTAATGGATCAGTCGGAGTTGCAAGAGACATATCTTGAGTAAAGAGGTTGAACTTAAGCCCCTTGTACCCCTTGCTAATGACAGTTGCGAGAATACTTGCAATCGGCATAACGGTAAGAAGTGCACCGAAACCAACGAGAGTCTTGAGCGCTCCATCTTTAGCAGATGCCCAGCCATAACGGAGAAAACCATTCAGTCCGTTTGCGATTGTAAGGATGAGAAAGAAAGTGACGAAGTAAGCGAGCTTTCCCTTGAGTTCTGTAAATTCAACTAAAGCGAATGATGCTAGAAGAGCAGCAAGGAAGATGGCGCCATCTCGGAGTCGGTCGCTTGTCGAAGCTACCCATGGCTTAATTGGTTTTACAGTTGTCATCGCCCTGACTTTCCAGTCTTCTTCACGATGAGATCTGCGATTGCATTCACTGCCAATGTAAGGATGAAGAGCACGAGACCGGCAGCCATCAGTGCCTTAATCTCATATGGGCTTGCATCGCCAAACTTCAAGATAATGAGAGAAGCGACGTTTCCACCTGCACCCAAGAGAATGTGCCAGTTGACCTGGAAGACAATGTTGAGAACAGTAAATACTGCGACAGTCTCGCCCATCGCTCTTCCAAGACCGAGCATCGCTCCACCAATGACGCCGCTGCGACCATAAGGAAGTACGACTGCTTTGATCATTCCCCAGCGAGTTGCACCTAGTGCATATGCAGCTTGAATTCGATCAAGTGGCGTTTGAGAGAAGACCTCTCTTGAAACAGAGGTGATAATTGGGATGATCATGATTGCGAGCACGACACCTGCAATAAATGGAGAACGTGTCACGACATATGGTGCCAACTTAAAGACTGGAATAAATCCGAGATGGTGGTTGATGAGCTTGGCCCAATATTCGGCACTTGGCATGAGGACCAAGAAGCCCCAAATACCGAAGAGGATTGATGGGAAAGCCGCCATCATGTCGACAACCGCAACCATAAATTTCTTCAACCATTGAGGTGAATAGAAATTGAGAAAGAGTGCTGTTGAGACTGCGATGGGAAGTGCGATCACAACAGCAATTGCTGCACAGATAATTGTGCCGACCAACATTGCCGCTAAACCGAAGTGGCTATCGACAACATTTCCTGCATCGTCTGTTGAGATGGACCACTCTGCAGAGGTGATGAAGTGGAAACCTTCTTGGCGGAAGATTTCAAATCCTCGGTAGCCTAGAAAAAATGTAATCAGACTGAGAATTGCCAGTGAAGAGAGACCACCGGCAGTGACAACTCGGCGGAAGATTCGATCCGATCGGCGTGGAAGCGTGGTGATTTCACGCGGCGCCGGAGCTGTGGTCATGCCCGCATCTTTCACCTCCCTCGGAGAAAAAAGGCGGATACTCGGTTAACGGAAGGTGAACGAGAGTTGAAACCTATCTTCAGACGTTAGGCTCGCCCCATGGCAAATGAGCTCCCACACCTCGTCTGGATTGATTGCGAAATGACAGGCCTCTCCCTAGAGAGCGATGCCCTGGTCGAGATCGCTGTCCTCGTTACTGATTCGGAGCTCAACATCATCGGTGAGGGTGTCGACCTCGTCATCCACGCCACCGAGGGCCAGCTCGCTTCGATGAATGACTTTGTCCGCAATATGCATACCTCTTCAGGGTTGATCGAAGAGATTCCCCATGGAATATCCGTCCGTGAAGCAGAGTCAAAGATCCTCGATTATTTGAAGTCTGCAGGTGTAGCGCCAGGCAAATCACCTCTTGCAGGCAACTCTGTCTCGGTAGATCGCAATTTTATTGCTCGCGATATGAAGGAGCTCGCTGACTATCTTCACTACCGCACCATCGATGTATCGACCATTAAAGAACTTGCTCGTCGCTGGTATCACAAGGCTTACTTTGCGGCCCCGGCCAAGACTGGCAATCACAGAGCTCTCGGAGATATTCAGGATTCAATTGAAGAGTTGAAATACTACAGAGCCTCGATTTTCAGCGAGAAAACCCTTGTAGCGAAGCCTTCACGTAACCGGTTTCTTAATTTCGGGCCTTGGCGGGTAAAGTAACGCCCCTACACAGCACATGGTGGGCGTAGCTCAGCTGGTAGAGCACTCGGTTGTGGTCCGAGATGTCGCGGGTTCGAGCCCCGTCGCTCACCCCAATATTTATCTGTTCTTCTAGACATACGAGAAAGAAGTCGACATGATCTTTGACGTTGTCGTTGAAATTCCCGCAGGTTCACGTAATAAGTACGAGATCAACCACGAAACCCACGAAGTCCGCCTCGATCGCATGCTCTTCACCGCAACTCGCTTTCCCCACGACTACGGCTTTGTAAAGAACACACTCTCTAATGATGGCGATCCGCTCGATGCGCTCATCATGTTGGATGAACCAACTTTTCCTGGCTGCGTCGTTTCTTGTCGGGTTATCGGCATGTTCCGAATGACCGATGAAAAAGGTGGCGACGACAAACTCTTATGTGTTGCCGCTGGTGAT
>JBFYJI010000054.1:0-5021 GCA_041311505.1 Candidatus Nanopelagicales bacterium
AGCTATCAAATTGAGATAGAAAATGAAGACGGGCAGCGCACATGCACTGCCCGTATCACCTGCTTAATTCTTGCAGACCGAAATTAGTGAGCTCCTACACCGAGGTACGCTGCACGAACTGCTGGGTCGTTGAGAAGATCTGAGGCCTTCGCCTCCTTCACAACATTTCCTGTCTCAAGAACGTATGCACGATGTGCGCGCTGAAGCGCCTGCTGTGCATTCTGCTCAACGAGAAGGATTGTTGTTCCGAGATTATTGATCTCAGTGATGATGCGGAAGATATTTGCAATCATCAATGGAGCAAGACCCATAGAAGGCTCATCGAGAAGGAGAACCTTTGGACGGGCCATCAATGCGCGACCAATTGCAAGCATCTGCTGCTCTCCTCCTGAGAGAGTTCCGCCTGCTTGATTGATACGCTCAAGAAGTCGTGGGAATAGGTGATAGACCTTGTCGAGATCTTCTTTCATCTCTGCCTTGCGATCCTTGCGGTGGTACTTGCCCATCTCAAGGTTTTCAAGAACTGTCATGCCAGGAAAGATTCCGCGACCTTCAGGAGCCTGTGAGAGACCGAGATCTACTCGCTCATGAGCTGCCATCTTTGAAATATCTTTACCATCAAAGAGGATCTGGCCGCTTGATACAGGACGGATACCTGAGATTGTCTTCAACATAGTTGTCTTACCGGCGCCATTGGCACCGATCAGTGTGACGATTTCACCTTCGTTAACAACGATGGAAACGCCCTTGATGGCTTCAATCTTGCCGTAGTGAACGTGGAGATCCTTAACTTCAAGACGCATCTGCGGGTGCTCCTAGGTAAGCCTCGATTACACGAGGGTCATTTTGAACTACGGATGGAAGGTCATCTGCAATCTTCTGACCGAAGTCGATAACGACAACGCGATCAGAGATTCCCATAATGAGGGACATATCGTGCTCAATCAAGAGAACGGTATAGCCGGCATCGCGAATCTTCTTGATTGTCTCTGCAAGTGCAACCTTCTCTGCTGGGTTAAATCCCGCAGCCGGCTCATCGAGAAGGATGAGCTGAGGATTAGTTGCAAGCGCACGAGCAATCTCAAGACGACGCTGATCACCATATGGAAGGTTCTTTCCGAGTTGACCTGCGCGCTTGCGAAGACCCATAAAGTCGAGAAGTTCGAGTGCGCGCTCAAGAGCCGCCTTCTCTTCACGGCGTGAACGAGGTGTTCCAAAGATTGCGCCAATTACACCAGACTTCGAGTGAATATCTGCACCTGTAACAACATTCTCGAGAGCTGATGACTCACCGAAGAGTCGAATGTTTTGGAATGTTCGTGCGATACCCATCTTGGTAACTTGGTGGCGCTTCTTACCAATGAGAGATTGACCGTTGAAGTTAATCTCACCTGAAGTTGGCTTGTAGACACCTGTAATCACGTTGAAGATAGTGGTCTTGCCAGCGCCGTTAGGTCCGATGAGTGCGAGAATCTCGCCCTTCTTCACCTGCACGTTGACATCATTGAGAGCTGTAACGCCGCCAAACTTCATTGTGACGTTCTTGAGTTCGAGAAGTACATCGCTCATTACTTGATCTCCCCTTCCCCTGATTCTTCGACATGGTCCCAATTAGGTTCGAAGTGTTCGCGCTTCTTCTTAGGCAGAATTCCATCTGGTCGAAGGTTCATCATCACAACAAGTGCGACACCGAAGACCAAGATACGTGGCTGGCTCAAGAAGCGGATGCGCTCTGGTGTAAATGCCAAGAGAACAGCTCCGAGGATTACTCCCCATACGTTTCCGATTCCGCCGAATACAACACAGGCGAGAATCAAGATAGAGACATTGAGGTTAAATTGATCTGGCACGATGGAGAGAATCTGTGAGGCATAGACAACTCCACCGACTCCTGCAACAGCTGCACCAAGAACGAATGCCCACACCTTTGAGCGACGAGTATTGATACCCATCAACTGTGCGACATCGTCATCCTGACGGATTGCATCCCATGCGCGACCTGGACGACGAGCTGCAAGGCGGCGAACCATCCAGATAATAAGCAAGGTAAATGTAAGGAGCATCCAGTAGTAAGGCTTTGGATCCAAGATAGTGAACTTCGCCTTAAAGACTGGTGGTGGCGTTGGAATACCTGCGATACCGCGTGAGCCACCGATTGCATCTGTATTGACTGCGAAGATTCGAACGATCTCACCGAAGCCAAGGGTCACAATCGCGAGGTAGTCACCACGGAGGCGAAGGGTTGGTGTACCCAAGAGGACGCCTGAGAGCATCGCAAGTCCCACGCCGATAGGGAGAATCTCCCAGAAGTTAAGACTTGTCTTTGTTCCGAGGATCGCCATTGTGTATGCACCGATAGCAAAGAATGCGACATAGCCAAGGTCGAGAAGACCTGACTTACCGACCACAATATTGAGGCCGATCGCCATCATGACATACATACCCACTGGATAGAAAAGGACTGACTGGAAGTCAGAGCCTGGAGTATTGAGCAGTGGGTTATTGAGGAATGGAAGTGCGTAGCAGAATCCAATAAAGATCACTGAGAGAAGAACTCGACGCCAACGTGGAGATTTCTCCCAGAATGTTGCGCCGCGATCGCGGAGATTGAGATTGAGCTTTGACATTAGACCCTCGCCTGTGTGATTGACTCACCAAACAAACCGGTTGGCTTGATCAGCAATACGAGTACCAAGATGATGAAGGAGATAACTGCCTTCCACGCAGTTCCGAAGACTGCAGATGTATATGTCTCCATCAAACCGAGAACAAAGCCTCCGAAGAGCGCACCACGGAGATTTCCGATTCCTCCGAGGACTGCCGCCGTAAAGGCGCTAATTCCGAGGAAGAAGCCGACCTTAAAGGAGGTGTTCTCGTAGGTGAGGATGTAGAAGAAAGCTGCAGCTCCTGCCATCAGACCGCCAGCGAAGAATGTCACTGTAATAACGCGATTGATATTGACGCCCATCAGCGTTGCAGTGTTCTCGTCCATAGATACCGCACGGATTCCCTTACCGAGGCGAGTCTTTGAGATGAATTGATCGAGGGCAACCATCATGACTCCTGCCGCGATAATGACGATGACCTTGTCATTACGAATATCTGCACCTGCAAAAGAGAAGAGGAAGGTCTTATCCATAATGCGTGGGAACTCACGTGGAAGTGAGTTTGTAATGATGCGGAAGAGCTCTACGAGAGAGATTGAGACACCAATCGCTGAGATAAGAGTTGCGAGCTTCGTCGCACCGCGCTTGCGGAGTCGACGATATGCCACAAACTCAACTGCAACTGCTGTAAGTGCAGATGCAAGCATCGCAATAACGAGACAGACCAAGAGGGTAAGGATCATCGAACCACCAGTACGTGGATCGTCTTCGACCTTGACGCCCATAATTCCTGAGGCTGCAACAAGTGCGCCAAAGGTTCCAATCATAAAAACTTCAGAGTGGGCGAAGTTGATGAGGCGGAGAACGCCATAGACCAACGTGTAGCCCAATGAGATTAGCGCATAGATTGCGCCGAGAGCGAGACCGTCAAAGGTCAAGCCCCAGAATGCATCTCTTAAGAGTGCAAAATCCACAGAACACCTCGATATTTCATAAGGGAGGGAGACGGTGCGCTAACACCGTCTCCCTCCGTTTTAATGTTTTACTGCTTTCTTACAACAATCGAGATTTACTTGATTGCTCCAAGAAGTACGAGCTTGCCGTTCTTGACGATGAAGCCGTTGACGTCAGCGCCAGATACTTCACCCTCTGAGTCAAACTTAAGTGTCTTTGAAAGACCCTTAGATGACTTTGTTGATACGTACTTGTTGATTGAAGCACGATCTGTGTTTCCTGCCTTGATTGCCTCAAGGAAGAAGTTTGCAGCATCGTATGACTCTGTTGTGTAAACACCAGGAGTCCAACCAGCCTTTACCATCTCAGCAGCAAGCTTTGGAGATGCTGTCTCGAATGGGATTGCTGGAGCTGTAAGAAGTACGCCTTCAGCTGCCTTACGAGCAAGCTTCACGAACTGTGCATCAAGTGTTCCGTCGCCAGATGCGAAAGTAACCTTTGAGCCTGAGTCGCGAAGCTGCTTTACGAATACTGCTGCCTGTGAGAAGTATCCTGAGTAGAAGACTGCTGTTGCCTTTGACTTCTTGATCTTTGCGATTGTTGCTGAGAAGTCTGTTGTACCTGTTGGTGTGACATCCTTACCGACAACGCGTGATCCGAGTGAGATATCTACAGTCTTCTGGAGACCAACTGCATAGTCTGAAGCATCGTTAACAAGGAACACCTTTGCGTTCTTGTTCTTTGAAACGATCAAACGAGCAGCTGCTGGACCCTGGTAATCATCTGTCAACACTGCACGGTGGAAGATTTCCTTACCGAATGTTGGAAGTGTTGGGTTTGTAGCAGATGGTGTGATTACTGAGAGACCTGCTGAAAGGTACACAGGAAGTGAAACCTTTGATGCGCCTGAGTAAGCAGGACCAACGAGTGCAACAACGCACTCCTCAGCTGCAACCTTAGGTGCGATTGGAGCAGCAACTGCTGGATCTCCCTGGTCATCTACTTCGTAGACAACTGGATCAACGTTAGCCTTTGGATTTGCTGCAAGGAACTTCTTAAGTGCGAACTTAACGCCGTTAAGCTCGTTGATACCGAGTGCAGCCTCGCCACCTGTAAGTGGACCCTGGTATGCAATCTTTAGCTTGCCTGAGCATGCTGCATTCGCTGCTGGAGCAACAGTTACTGTTACACCGAATACGAGTGCGCTAGCTGCAGCAAGAGAAATGATCTTCTTCATGTGGAGCCTTTCCTGTTTTTATCCCGGGACAGGGAGGGTTGAAGGGTAGTGGCGCAGGTCTCTTACCGACAAGGAATTACGGGTAAAAACCTCTGCACAAGTGGTTACTTTTCGATTACGAAGCAGAGGGCCATTCTCAATTATTGAGACGCTCACTCCCCTGATTGATTAGCGGTCGAGGGCCGCCTCTGGAGAGATGACCGCCTGTGCTACTTCCTTCATCG
>JBFYJI010000004.1:0-54574 GCA_041311505.1 Candidatus Nanopelagicales bacterium
CCTCAAATTCATCTTCATCGATCCACGCATCAACCTCTGAATCTTCTTGCTTTTCAACCCAGCTTAAAAATGTAGCTACTGCTTTGAAGGCAAGTACTGTCATTGTTATTGCGGCGAGTATGCGACGAAAAGCTTTCATGGCTAAAAACTACTCTCTTTTTCATGCCACCGCAGGAAATAGGAGCTAAATAACTGAGAGAGCTGAAGAGATATCACTCCAAAGATCATCTACATGCTCGCAACCTACTGAGAGGCGGATGAGGTTCTCGGGAACGCTCTCGCTCTCGGCAGCCCATCGTCGACGACGCTCCCACGTGCTCTCTACTCCCCCAAGACTTGTTGCATTGGTGATGAGCGCTGCAGAATCGCAGACTTTCTCCGTGCCCTCGACATCGCCATCTACCTCAAAGGAGATGATCGCACCGAAACCTGGATAGCGGACATGGGTGACCTTTGGATGGCTCTTCAGCTTCTCGACAAGTGCACGAGCATTGCTCTCTGCGCGCTCAAAGCGAAGTGGGAATGTGCGCAGCCCTCGTAGTGCAATCCATGCTTCAAATGGTCCAGGAATCGCACCGAGGAGAGTACGCGCCTCAAGTAGTCGGTTATAGAGAGCGGGATCTTTGACGGTGATTGTTCCGAGGATGACATCGCTATGTCCCGAGAGATACTTCGTAACCGAATGCATCGAAATATCTGCGCCGAGTTCAAGCGGAAGCTGATTGATCGGTGTAGCAAATGTGTTATCTACCGCTACTCCCATATTGCGCTTCTTAGCTTCTCCAATAATTACTGATAGTTCTGCAACTTCAAGACCAGGATTAGTTGGAGATTCAATCCAGAGAAATGCTGCGCCGATGAGAGCTTCAAAGACATCTTTAGTCTGGGCAATATCTACGAAACGAACTTCTAGACGCCCCTGCTCATGATACTTTTTTAAGAGCGCCATAGTGCCGCTATAGCCTTGATTGGATGCAACTACTGGTGCACCGTGAGGAAGTAACGAAAAGACTGCAGAGATTGCAGCCATCCCTGATGAAAATGCAAGAGTGGAGTCACCATGCTCAAGAGCAGTTATTGCTTCCTCAAGAGCCTGCCATGTCTCATTTCCAAAGCGCCCATAACCGAGTGTGCCACCTGCGGTAAATGTTGAGTTAAGCGATATTCCAACATTGAGCGGAGCTCCAGGTGCTGAATCTGGGCGTCCCGCTGTAATCGCAATTGTAGAGGGGTGCTTCTTCTCCATGGCTTAAGGGTATCTCTTCATTGAAGAGCTGCGGCTACCCTTTTAATCGCTTCTTCAATAATCGCAGGTGAGGTTGCAAAATTGAATCTCACATATTGTGAGAACTTCTCACCAAAGCGCACGCCGGGAACAAAGGCAACTTTCGCCTTCTCAAGAATCACAGCTGCAGGATCTACACCAAGGTCATATCCCGCAAAGTCGATCCAGGCCAGATATGAGCAATGAGGCATATGCATCTTCGCCTTGGGTAGGTGCTCTGCAACGAGGTGGGCAACAAGTTTTCTATTTGAGTCGAGCTGAACCATCAACTCGTTGAGCCATGGCTCACCCTCTTGAAATGCAGTCACAGTCGCAAATGCTCCCAAGAGCGATGCGCGGTAGTGAGTAGCGGGAGCGATTGCTTTGAGGCGCTCGTGCATTGCTGCATCTTCAGTGACGATGATTGCGCACTTCAAACCTGCGATATTCCAACCCTTACTTGCGGCAGTTACTGTGATGCCGACTGCGCGAGCATCGTCTCCTAAAGTGAGGAAAGGTGTGAAGCTCTGCTCTGTGTAAGTCAATGGTGAATGAATCTCATCGCTAATAATGATGACGTTATTTGCCTTAGCAAGAGCGACCAACTTCTGGAGTTCATCTTTGGTGTAGACGCGACCCAAAGGATTGTGGGGGTTGCAGATTAAGTGAACCTTGATTCCCGACTTATATGCAGCTTCGATACCCGGCCAATCTAAATGCCATGGTGAGCCATTGATCTCGCTTTCGCTGCGCGAGAGTGGCACATCAACTATCTCAAGATGGGTCTCATTGGCCCAGGTAAAGAAGTTGGGATAGACCGGTGAATTGATCATAATCTTGTCACCGTATTGAGTGATGACGCGAAGAGTCTCAACGATTCCGACTCCGACATCTGCAGCGATTCGAATCTGGGATGGATCTGGTGTCCAACCAAATCTCTTGGAGGCAAAGCTCTTAAAGGCCTCACCCATCTCTGGGATTGGGCCGAGGTATCCAAGATCAGATTTATCCACCATCACTCGAAGGGCGTTGCGGATTGGCTCTGCAACTGGAAAATCCATCTCTGCAACCGGAAGAGGAAGAACATCAGGGGCGAATGCGCGCCACTTCTCGCTCTTATGGGTACGAAGCTCTTCTAGTGGTACGAGATAAAAGTCGCTCATGCCGTGAAGTATTGCACTTGCTCGAATGAATCTCCATGATTGCCCATGTGAGCAATCCACAAATATCTGAGCGCCAGATGATGAAAATCACCTCTGAGATCGCCACTCTTGATAAGAGATTTGCCAGAGTCATCGAGGCCCACCCTCTCTGCACAATCGGTCGAAACCCCAACCCTGTCACTCACTTCGAATCACTTGTTGAGTCCGTGATCTCCCAGCAGCTAGCAGTAAAGGCGGCAGACACTATCTTTCAGCGCGTTAAGAAATCTGCTGGCGGACGAATCATCCCTCTTCGGATTTCCAAATTGAGTGAGAGTGAGATGCGGGCAGCAGGTGTCTCTGGCGCCAAATTTAGGACGATCCAAGGGCTTGCAGATGCTGCGCTCACCAAGAAGATTCACTTCAATAAATTGCACGAGATTGAAGATGATCAGGTGATATTTGATCAACTCACCGAGCTATGGGGAATCGGTCCGTGGACCGTAGATATGTTTATGATGTTTCAACTGGGTCGCCTCGATATATGGCCCACCGGTGATCTCGGAGTTCGACGTGGATGGGAGAAGATCTACAAACTCCCAGAAGAAATCTCACCACAAGAGTTAGATCGCAAGGGAGATAAATTCCGCCCCTATCGAAGCGTTGTCGCTTGGTACTGCTGGCGAGCGCTTAGTTAGGAAATTTCACACCAGTGCTTGAGTGGCAATCATAACCATTGGGATTCTTCTCAAGATATCGCTGGTGATACTCCTCGGCATCATAAAAAGGAACTCCTGTTGCATCACAGATCTCAGTGACAATCTCACCAATGCCATCGGCAGTCAGTGCAGCTTGGTAAGCGCCACGGGTAGCGAGCGCTTCATCTCTCTGCAGTTCATCTGTGAAATAGATTGATGAGCGATACTGAGTTCCGATATCTCCACCTTGCTGGTTCAGTGAAGTCGGATCGTGCATCACCCAGAACTCTTCAAGGAGTCGGCGATATGAGATGAGTGTGGGATCAAAGATCACCTTCACCATCTCAGCATGGAGAGTCTTTCCAGTGCAGACCTCTTCATAGGTTGGATTTGCTGTCACTCCGCCCATATAACCGACGCGAGTGGTGATTACTCCAGGAAGATTCCAGAACCGACGCTCGGCTCCCCAGAAGCACCCAGTTGCAAAGTAGGCGATGGGAAAATTCTGCTCACTCATAGTCCGATAATCTATCCCCTTGTAAGGTTGAGGTCTGGTCGGAATTTCGACACCGGCCCCCGTAGCTCAGGGGATAGAGCACTGCCCTCCGGAGGCAGGTGCACAGGTTCGAATCCTGTCGGGGGCACATCTCTTTCCGAGTTGGGGCGAGGTAAATCACCTCATTTGCCAATCTTTTTTCCCGTTCATCCTTGTTTAACTCCTCTCTAGCGGGGAGAATTGCACGCTCACAGGTTGTGAATCGCACTCATATGTAAAGGAGCTTCCCCATGGATTGGAGACATCAATCTGCCTGCCGTGACGAAGATCCTGAACTCTTCTTCCCAGTAGGAAATACAGGTCCTGCAATTACTCAGATCGAAGAGGCGAAGAAGGTCTGCAACCGTTGCATCGTCAAGGATGCATGCCTTGCATGGGCGCTCGAATCTGGTCAAGATGCAGGTGTCTGGGGCGGTCTCTCAGAAGATGAGCGCCGTGCGCTGAAGCGTCGCGCAGCACGTAACCGCGCCCGCCTCATGGATAACGGACTTAATAACTAACTCTTCAATTAAATCGGGAAGGTCAACTCTGCCCGAGTCTCACCGCTCAGTGAAGAAAGTTTCAACTCCCCTCGCAACTCATTCTCTGTAAGAGTGCGGACAATCTGCAATCCAAGATTTGAAGAGTGAGCCAGTGAGAAGCCATCAGGCAGACCCACTCCATCATCAGAGATCACAACTGTCGCAGTACGACCGACTCGATTGAGATTCACCTCCAACTTTGATCCTTCGCTCTCCAAACCATGCTCGAGTGCGTTGTAGATCAACTCAGTAATTACCAAAGCAAGTGGGGTTGCGATGCGCGACTCGAGCGAACCAAGTGAACCATTGCGGGTAATTTTCAGCGCACTCATTCGAGGTGTTAATTCAAGTGCATGACTTACTAAACGGTCGAGTACCTCATCAAAGTCAACAGATGAGTCTGAGCTACTGGAGAGAGTCTCATGGACAAGTGCAATCGATGCTATTCGACGAACAGCTTCATTGAGAGCTTGGCTTGCTCCTGGATCTTCAATTCTTCGCGCTTGAAGTCGCAATAGCGCCGAAACCGTCTGAAGATTGTTCTTTACGCGGTGGTGGATCTCGCGGATAGTGGCATCTTTTGTGACGAGCTGTCGTTCGCGGCGACGAAGTTCAGTCACGTTATTGAGAAGCACGATTGCACCAATGCGATCCTGACCTGCCAAAATCGGTAGAACAATCAGATCGATTACTCCACCAGCATTTTCCACCTCGATACGGCGGAGCGCACGGCCGCTGAGAGTTGTGATGAGAGCTTCTTCTTGGGCCTCACTCTTCTCAACGGAGACACTCTTTGCTATCTCACCGAGTGAATACCCTTCGAGTTCATTGGTCCAGCCCATGCGGCTAAATGCTGAACGCGCATTAGGGCTTGCATAGCTAACCATTCCATTGACATCGAGTCGGATTAGCCCGTCACCCACACGTGGAGTTGGATCAAAGAGCGATCCAGCATCTTTATGTGGGAAGTTGCCCTCAGCAACCATGCGGTAGAGCTCATGTGCAATCTCTCGGTAATTGAGCTCCAGACGAGAAGGTTGGCGCATCAGATCTGAATTTCGGTGGCGAGAGATCACTGCGATCACTTTCTCGCCCATGACCACAGGAATTGTCTCTTCCTTAATCATGATGTCGCCTACGAGTTGTGGTTCGGTATCTCGAACAATCTCTCCGGTGGAGAGAGCTTGGTCGATATAGAAACGATCGCCCCAATTTATCTCATCGCCAATCACATCGTGGGCAAATACAGTTGCAGCGGTTGTAGGACGAATATGTGCTACTGCGATATATCCCGATGGCCAACTGCTCTCATCTTTACGGAGGGGAATCCAGAGAATGAGATCTGCAAAGGAGAGATCAGAGAGGAGCTGCCAATCTGCAACGAGCTCACGAAGTCTATGAATCTCCTCGGCGGATGAAGGGGCTCTCCCCTCGACATAATCTTCTATCGATGCCACAGCTCTTACCGAGTTAACCAATCTTCAATATGGTTATTGGCCTCTTGAGGTGCAAACCAGGTGAGATCTTCTACTTCATCCCCCACAAGGAAAATTGCCTCAACCATCTCCCATTTCAGTGGTTGTGTGAGTTCGATGGAGACCTCATCCTCAGCACCAGCAACATCTTCATCAATCTCCAACGCAATGACGAGGGGTGCACCGCTACCTTCTTCATAGAGATCGAGAGCATCTTCAGCTGCCAAGAGGGAGAGCGAGAATTCGATCTCCTCTTCATCCATCTCAGGATGTGCTGCACTGTAGATACCTGTAGGCGCATAGACCTCTGAAATATCGAAGCGTTGCTCGGTGAGAAACTCCTTTAACTCATCTGCTGTGAGTGCTAGGTATGCGCGCATGAGTCAAGAATAACTGATGTTCGCCATGAGCCCTGATGGTCCTAGCAAGGAGGCTCTTAGGCGCCTCCTCTATGAGGAATCCACTCTTTGCACGCCCTCGTGAGATTGCCTCACTATCTCGAGGATAGAGAGTGACCGATCTCCCCCTCTTCGCTTCTAGGGATTCGATAAAGAGATGACGTTTGCGCCCAGTGAGATTCTCTTCGCACACAACTATCTCGTTGATATCACCCTGTGTTGTTAATGAAGTTTCGAAATCTGATGTTGTTACGAGATTCACTTTCGTTGCCGATGAGAGTCCCCATCGCGTAACTCGCTCGTGCATCCTTCTTCCGCTCTCGTAATGAAACTTCTTGAGCTCTCCTAGATCTATATAGATCGCATCGAAGCCAGGGGCGCAATGGCGCAACTTCTCAAGAGAGGCTTCTCCTGTAATCTCAAAGAGGGCAAGTGTCGGCGTGAGGTTCTGTGGTTCGTGAGAGATCTGATGAAGATTGAGGTAGCGAGCCAATGAAGGCGAATCAATCGCGCCATCTATCAGGAGAGTCCGGAGCCCATTCTCAGATGCATACTTGGCGTGATTGATGGCATATGTCGTTGTCCCAACTCGCCGCAGCGGCGAGATGAAGGCTATGCACTGTGGATGAATGAGCGGCAGATTGTGTTGATGCTCAACTGAATTGAAGACAATCGCCTCAAGTTGTTCGGCGATGGATTGATCTGACTCTTTATTGACAATTGTTGGAGAGTAGATAAGTAACTCTTCGAGACCTCTAAAGTCAGAAGAGGCGATGAGGTGGACTTTTGGATTTTCACTTAAGTAGCGAGAAATCTGACTGCTACTTGTTCCGCGCAATGCAAGAACCCACCCCCTGCCAGCGATAGTTGCAGCAACGGAGTTTTCAAGCTCGCTATCTCTGATTGCAGTGAGAAAAGAACCTTTGCTGCTACCCATGAGATGCAACGACCACAATCCTTCCGCTTGTAGTCCCTGAGAGGATTCGCTCCACATTGCGCTCATCGGTCGTGACTGTGATGGATGTGGATCCTGAGAAATTGGTGCGCTCTCCCCCAATTTTGGTAAGAAAGATATCGGCGATGATTAACTCTGGTGGCTGCCCACTCTCTCCGTTGCGCAGGTCATGCACTTGATAGAGAGACACGAGATCTCCTTGAGCAAGATCCACTGGCAGATCCGCGAGCTGAATTGGGAGTGAGATATCTCGAAGGTGAATCCCATCTGGTGTACGAGTAATTTGATCACGTCCAATGAGATAGCCCGCACCCAGCTGTGTGCGGAGAAATCCACCGATCGGGTTTTCGCGAGAGGTTAGGTAGAGGTTGTCTCCTGCTGAAAATTCGATAGTGCGCAATTGAAGATCTCCACTTGAGAGCTGGCTACCTGCTGCGACAGGGTGTGTAACTACCCAAAATCTCTCGCCGCGATTATTGAGGTAGGCGATGAGAAAGGTAGTGAGTATTGAGAGTATGCAGAGTGAGATAGCGATGGTGAGGCGACCCTGCGATCCGCCATTCTTCTGAGCTTTCATCGCCGGAAAGTACTGCGCTCTACAAAGTTGGCCTCCACTTTTCCACAACCCTTTGATTGAGAACCATACTTTTGTCTGATGTTATTGATAGTGGCAGCGGCAAATCTGCGGGCATGGCACTAAATACCTCAGAGAGAGTCCACCCTTCACATTCACGATTAATTGCATTTGCTACCCCCTCCACATTTGGAGAGAGCTTTGACGATGATGATCCACTCATTCTTACTCAGAGCGGTTCACTTCCTGAGATTGGACGCTGGAGCTTTGAGATTGGCACAGCATTTCTAGAGATTCTCGCGGGGCGACGAAGGCCAGCGCAGATCGCCGAGCGGTGTCATCCAGTAGTGATGAGACAACTACTTCTTAGATCTGGTCGCGAAAGCGAGGTAGGAAAGATTCAACGTCTTCATCACGATATGCCCTTCGACGGTCTCTGTGAATCAGTAGCAACCGTCAGATTTAGTGGACGTGTACGACCACTCATTATCCGCGCAGAGGGAATCAACGGCCGGTGGCTCTGCACCGCTCTGAAGTTGATGCCTTAATTAAGCGGCGCCGTGGCAGCGCTTATATTTCTTGCCAGAGCCGCATGGGCATGGGCTATTGCGCGAAACATCTCCGGTTGTGACAACGCCGTTCTCGTCAGCTGCTGAATATTGAAGTGGAACGACCTGCGCTGGCTTATTCTCAACACCCTTAGCTTGGATAGTTGAGCCATCGCCTTCAATAGTTACCTCAACATTAAAGACCAAACTGCCGATCTCTTCTTTAATGGCATCCATCATGGCTGCAAAGAGGTCGTAACCTTCCTTCTGATACTCAACGAGTGGATCGCGTTGAGCCATCGCACGGAGTCCAATACCTTCTTGGAGGTAATCCATTTCATAGAGGTGTTCACGCCATTTGCGATCGAGGACAGAGAGAAGAACTTTGCGCTCGAGTTCGCGAAGAACTTCTGCACCAAGCTGAGCCTCGCGGGCCGCGTAAGCCTTTCGTGCATCCTCAAGAATGCGCTCTTCAAGGAAGTCGGCATCGAGAGCGGCGACTCCGCCTATCTCTTTGAGCAATTCTTCTGAGGTGAACGAGACCGGATATACCAACTTCAGAGCAGTCCAGAGATCTGCAAGGTTCCAATCCTCTGAATAACCTTCCGCAGTTGCAGCGCGAACATAGGCAGAGAGAGTTTCGCCAACGAAGTCCTGAACCTGCTCTCCAATATCTTTTCCTTCAAGAACAAGTCGGCGCTCACTATAGATGACGAGACGCTGACGATTCATGACATCGTCATACTTGAGGACATTCTTACGAATCTCAAAGTTCTGAGCTTCCACTTGGGTCTGAGCAGATTTGATCGCGTTAGAGACCATCTTGGACTCAATTGGCTCATCCTCTGGAAGGCCAGCTGCTGCCAAGAATCGTTCGACGAGAGCAGAATTAAAGCGACGCATCAAATCATCTTGAAGTGAGAGGTAGAAGCGGGACTCTCCAGGATCTCCTTGGCGACCTGAGCGACCACGGAGCTGATTATCAATACGGCGCGATTCGTGGCGCTCGGTACCGAGAACATAGAGACCACCGAGTGCAATGACCTCTTCGTGACCTGCTGCAACTGCAGCCTTCTGCTTCTCAATCTCTTGTGGCCATGCTGCTTCGTACTCTTTCGCGTTATCTACTGGTGAGAGTCCGCGACGTTGGAGCTCAAAGTCAGCCATAAACTCTGGATTACCGCCGAGCATGATGTCGGTACCGCGACCTGCCATGTTGGTAGCAACAGTCACTGCGCCCTTAACACCAGCGCGTGCAACGATCGATGCTTCGCGTTCGTGATGCTTCGCATTGAGAACTTCGTGCGGAACGCCTGCCTTCTTAAGAAGAGCAGAGAGCTCTTCTGATTTTTCGACAGAGACAGTACCGACAAGCACTGGCTGTCCTTTGCGATGGCGCTCAACAATGTCGCGAACAACTGCATGGAACTTTCCGAGCTCTGACTTATAGACGAGATCTGGTTGATCGATGCGCTGCATTCCGCGGTTTGTTGGGATTGGAACTACGCCAAGCTTATAGATCTGATGGAATTCAGCGGCTTCAGTCATCGCTGTTCCCGTCATACCTGAAATCTTGTTGTAGAGGCGGAAATAATTTTGGAGAGTGATTGTTGCAAGGGTCTGATTCTCATCCTTGATCTCAATGCGCTCTTTCGCTTCGAGAGCCTGATGGAGACCTTCGCTATAACGACGTCCAGCGAGCATACGTCCAGTGTGCTCATCAACGATAAGCAGCTCACCGTTCATGACGACATAATCTTTGTCGCGCTTGAAGAGCTCCTTGGCACGAACAGCATTGTTGAGATATCCAATAAGAGGTGTATTTGCAGCTTCGTAGAGATTTTCAATCTCAAGGAGCTGCTCCACACGAGTGACGCCATCTTCGAGGATGCCGATCGTCTTCTTCTTCTCATCTACCTCATAGTGGCGATCGCGCTCTAATTTGGTAGCGATATTTGCAAACTCGACATACCACTTCGTTGCCTTGTCGGCAGGACCGCTGATGATCAACGGCGTACGAGCTTCGTCGATAAGAATTGAGTCAACTTCATCTACTACCGCAAAGAAGTGTTCGCGTTGAACACAGTCTTCAAGTGACCACGCCATATTGTCGCGAAGGTAATCAAATCCAAACTCATTATTTGTACCGTAGGTGATATCAGCAGCGTATGCAGCGCGACGTTCAGCCGGAGTCATGCTGTTGAGGATGACACCTACTGAGAGCCCGAGGAAGCGATGGATACGTCCCATCCACTCGCTATCGCGCTCTGCGAGGTAATCGTTAACAGTGACGACGTGAACACCTTTACCTGCAAGTGCATTGAGATAGGAAGGAAGGGTTGCAACGAGAGTCTTACCTTCACCGGTGCGCATCTCAGCGATATTTCCGAGGTGAAGGGCAGCGCCACCCATCAACTGAACATCGTAGTGTCGTTGCCCGAGTGTGCGCTTTGCAGCTTCGCGGACGACAGCAAAAGCTTCTGGCAGAAGATCATCGAGAGTCTGGCCATTGGCAAGGCGTGATTTAAATTCATCGGTCTTGGCGCGAAGGGCCTCATCTGAGAGAGATGAGATCTGGGGTTCGAATGCGTTGACCTTATCGACCAGCTTGCTGAGGTCGCGAAGAATCTTTCCCTCGCCAGCACGCATTATTCGATCGAGAAGCTTTGGCATAGAGCACCCTTTCACAAGTTCAGAGCAACTACCTGCCCCGCTTACCTACGTAATCTTACTGGTTAATGCGACCGCGGCTGTTGCCGCTCCTACTACTTCAAATCCCGCATAAGTGAGTGCTTTTGCCCCCTCGAGGAGGGTGGCGCCAGTGGTCACCACATCATCGACCAAGAGGACTCTGCCGGAGCAAAGTCCTGTGGAAGATGTAACAAAAGCGCCATCGAGATTATTCCACCGTTGATTGTGGTCGAGGCCACTCTGATCTCGCACTCTCCGTGAGATCGAGAGTGGAGAAATGGTTGTAATCCCCAATGGAGAAGCAGCCTCAGTGGTGAGTTCTTCCAAGAAATCTCTCCCCCGCAATCGCGTCGCACTCTTTCTCGATGGGATAGGGACGATGTAATCGATTGTGCAATGTCGTATGAAATGCAGAATCGAGAAACGAAGAGCTTCAACAATTAACTCATCTGCACGAGATATGCCAGACTCTTTCGAAGCAAGGAGTACACGTTGCACTATTGAGGAATAGCTGAGTGCAGAGACGGTCTTGAGGTTTTTCTTCTCGTTGATGCGGAGGAAGTTGATATGCGGCGTGAGTTTCCATGAATCTCTACAAACAGCACAGAGAGATTGATCGAGAGCGCCACAGGAGATACACCGCGTTGGAAAGATGAGTTCATTCAGTGATTGAAATATGGCCATCAAGGAATCTTCCCCTCGAATCAGACCACCTTACTGATAGAAATTATCTTCGTGGAAATCATCGGGAACGGGTTTAAGCGGACGGCTCTGAATTGCATCCCCGGCAATACGCGGAAGTGTCAGCACAAAGTTTGCGCCCTTTCCTGGCCGCCCCCACGCATCGAGTTCACCATTATGTAGTCGTGCATCTTCGAGCGCGATAGAAAGTCCGAGTCCAGTACCACCACGAACGCGAGCACGAGAAGGATCAGCGCGCCAGAAACGGTCGAATACGCGAATCAAGGATGCCTCATCGAGACCTGAACCATGATCTCTGACTGCAACTGCAATCTCACTCTCTGTCGTTGCCACAGTAATTTCAATCTGCGAGCCATCGCAGTGATCGAGGGCGTTGGAGAGAAGGTTGCGCATAATGCGCTCTACACGTCGCATATCAGCGGTGAGATATACAACGGAGTTATCTGACTTGATAGAGATGTCAGAGGTCTTCTCATCGCTATCAACACCTAGATCTGCAACACACCGTTTGATTAAAGGGAGGAGATCAAAATTAACGGGTTCCAAGACGGCAACTTCAGCATCGAAGCGGCTTACCTCAAGGAGATCTTCCAGTAATCGCTCAAATCGATCGAGTTGTGCAACTAAGAGTTCGGAACTTCGAGCGACGGGCGCTTCAAATGATGCGCGGTGGTTGTAGATAACCTCAGAGGCCATTCGGAGTGTAGTGAGCGGTGTACGGAGCTCATGAGTCACATCAGATACAAAGCGTTGCTGCACTCGTGACAAGTTTTCCAGGCGAGAGATCTGCTGCTCAATGGAGGCGGCCATATCGTTAAATGAGTGGGCAAGAGTGGCAAGTTCATCTTTTGAAGTAATTGGAAGACGTAGGTCGAACTCACCTTGGGTAAATTGCTTTGCAATCAATGCCGCTTCACGGACAGGACGAACCACTTGTCGAACCACGATCCAGGTAATCAGTGCGATCAAAATGATGAGGGCGAAACCGGTAACGAGGAGTGAGTTTTGAATCAAAGTAATTGTCGATGCCTGTTGGGCGAGAGAGAAGACGACATACATCTCATATCGTCCAGCACCAGGAATATCGATTCGGTTACCTACAAAGAGAGAATCTTCTTTATCGCCGTTGCCGTATATCAAGGTTCCGTAGGTATATTCGAGCTCAGATGATTTGAGAATCTTCTTGCGCACGTTCTCGGGAATAGATTCGCTGAGAGCGCCATTAGAGGCCATCTCATAGCTCAGACTCGACTTCTTCGATGTTGGAGTCTTCACGATGATGACTTCGCGTCGCTGCTCTTTAATTCCCTGCGTTGTCGCATCCACGACGATTCCAGCGAGTATCTCTTTACGCTCTTCTACGGTCAGCGATTGCGCCATCAGCAACTTAAATTGAGCATTGAAAAATGCAAGTCGAGCCTCTGCCAAAGAAGAGTTGAGGTTTGTAGATCTAATTCCATCTGAAAGGCGAGAATCGAGTGCAGAACCAGCAAGCCAGACCACTCCGAGAGAGAGGATTACAGTTGAGAGAACAACTTTGGCGCTGAGAGATCGCTGAAAGATCGAGCGAAAACTTCTCATATTAAGCAGTGCCGCCAGCCTTATATCCAACGCCGCGTACTGTCATCACTATCTCAGGATGCTCAGGATCGTGCTCGATCTTGGAGCGCAGACGTTGGACGTGAACATTAACCAGACGTGTATCAGTTGAATGACGATATCCCCACACCTCACTCAGCAGTGCATCGCGAGTAAATACTCGTCCTGGATCTTTAGCGAGGGCCACGAGGAGATCAAACTCAAGGCGTGTAAGTGTAATTTTCTGTGATCCACGAATTACTTCATGTGCAGTGACATCAATGGTGAGATCTCCGATGGTGAGGAGGCCTGTGATATCTGAATTTGTGCGGCGGAGTCGAGTGCGAATTCTCGCTATGAGCTCGAGCTCATCTCTAAAAGGTTTTTGGATGTAATCATCTGCACCAGCCTCAAGACCGCGCACAATATCGATGGATTCACCTTTAGCGCTGAGCATCACAATCGGCACCATAGATTCTTTTCGAATCTGTGTGCAGACTTCAATTCCATCTATTCCTGGCAACATCACATCGAGGAGGACGAGGTCTGGAGGATTACTTCTAAATGCCTCCAGCGCCTCATCTCCACGATTAACAATCTCTACATCGAATCCATGGCTTGTTAAGACGATGCCCAACATCTCTGCGAGATCGAGAGCATCATCTACAACAAGGATTCGTGCCATTTAGGAACCGTGCTCCCAAGAGTTGAGGTAGAGCTCCTGCGCAGGTGTGAGTGTGTCGATCTTTCCACCCATTGACTTGAGCTTAAGTGAAGCAACTTCCTTATCGATATAAGAAGGAACTTCGTGAACTCCTGCAGGAAGGTTCTTAGCCTCCTTCACCAAGTACTCCGCTGTAAGAGCCTGGTCTGAGAATGACATATCCATCACTGATGCTGGATGTCCCTCGGCTGCGCCGAGGTTAACAAGACGACCTTCAGCGATGAGAAGAAGGCGACGACCATCAGCGAGAACATACTCATCTGTCTGGTGGCGCATCTTTGAGTTCTTGGACTTCGCATTCTGCTCAAGCCATGCAACATCGATTTCGATATCGAAGTGACCTGAGTTAGCCATGATTGCGCCATCCTTCATTACTGCAAAGTGCTCATCACGTAGAACATCGCGGTTACCAGTCACAGTAATGAAGACATCACCTATCTTTGCCGCCTCTGTCATTGGCATGACACGGTAGCCCTGCATCATCGCATCGAGCGCCTTTGTTGGATCAATCTCAGTGACGATGACGTCAGCGCCAAGACCCTTTGCGCGCTCTGCAACACCCTTACCGCAGTAACCAAAACCAGCTACAACAAGTACGCGACCTGCGAGAAGGAAGTTAGTTGCACGGAAGACTGCATCAAGAGTTGACTGACCTGTACCGAAACGGTTGTCGAACATGTGCTTTGTATCGGTGTCATTGACTGCGATCATTGGGAAGGTAAGAGCGCCATCCTTGGCCATCTGTGTAAGTCGAATAACGCCGGTTGTAGTCTCTTCACAGCCACCTGAGATATTTGGAAGAAGCTCACGACGAGTTGTGTGAAGTGTATTGACGAGGTCGCACCCATCATCGAAGACCTGGTGTGGCTCGATATCGAGTGCCGCATTGATATGTGAGTAGTAGCCATCGCGATCGACTGCGTTACGAGCAAAGACTGAGATTCCGTACTCATGAACAAGTGCCGCAGCTGTGTCGTCCTGTGTCGAAAGTGGATTTGAAGCACAGAGAGCGATCTCTGCTCCACCAGCCTTGAGAACGCGCATCAAGTTAGCGGTCTCGGTTGTCACGTGCATACATGCTGAGATGCGAACGCCTTCAAATGGCTTGTTCTTCTCAAAACGCTCACGGATCTGAGCGAGCACAGGCATGTTGCGCTCTGCCCACTCGATGCGTTTGCGACCTTCAGCTGCAAGTGATGCATCGGCGATATCGTGCTTTGGAATGGTTGTAACTGACATTTCTATATCTCCCTCAATAGGCCCTGATCTCGAGAATTGGGCTCTTCTTTTTCGCTAGACCTTCGGCGTAGGGCTCTACTGTGCTGATCGGCTATGGCGTTAGATTACTAGGAGAGAGCGAGAAAGGCAGAATTCGACCTTACGCGCGAATAGTGTTGAGTACAGAATCGCGAATAGATGACATCTCTTCTACCGTCGTAGCCTCAACATTGAGTCGAAGGAGCGGCTCAGTATTCGATGCTCTGAGGTTAAACCACCAGGTATCACCAATTACGGTAAGGCCATCGAGGTGATCGAGCTCAACCCCCTTCCCTGCACCATAGATATTCTCAATATTCTTCATGGCGGCAGGTGCATCAGCAACTGTTGAGTTGATCTCGCCGCTTGCGAAGTAGCGATTAAATGGAGCAAGGAGTTGAGAGAGCGGCACATCACTCTCACCGAGGGCAGCGATTGCATGGAGAGCTGCGAGCATTCCAGAATCTGCGCGCCAAAAATCTCTGAAGTAGAAGTGGCCAGAGTGCTCGCCTCCAAAGACTGCACCAGTCTCTGCCATCAACTTCTTAATAAATGAGTGTCCTACCCGTGAACGAACAGCTGTTCCGCCGTTCTCTTCAACAATCTCACGCACTGCCTTCGATGAGATCAAGTTATAGATAATTGTTGAACCTGGATACTTAGCAAGCTCGCGAGTTGCGATAAGCGCGGTGAGCGCTGATGGATTGACTGGCTCGCCCTTCTCATCAACTAAGAAACATCTATCTGCATCGCCATCAAATGCCAGACCGATATCTGCCTTAACGCTTTTGACCTTTGCTTGTAGATCTACCAAATTAGCTACATCAATCGGATTAGCTTCGTGATTTGGGAATGTTCCATCTAACTCGTAATACATCTCTGTGACATCTGCTGCCACCTTCTTAAATACAGCTGGTGCTGTATAGCCAGCCATGCCGTTTCCTGCATCGACAACAATCTTGAGCTTTCTACCTCCACTGAGATTGACTAAGTGGAGTAAGTGATCGACATATTCATCGAGCAAGTTCTGCTCGCGCTCGACACCCACCTGATTGAGAGCAACAGGAGATCCCTCGTTGACATATTTCTCAATGAGGAGAAGTCCGGACTCTTTTCCGATTGGTCGCGCTCCGCTGAGGCACATCTTGATTCCGTTATAGGCGGCAGGGTTATGACTTGCGGTAAACATTGCTCCTGGAAGGTTGAGCTTTCCTGCAGCAAAGTACAACATATCTGTTGATGCTAATCCGATTCGAATGACATCCAGACCCTGCGAAGTCACTCCCGCACTAAATGCATCAGCAAGTGCTGGAGATGATGGGCGCATATCTTCACCGATAACGACGGTGCCGGGTTCGCGCTCTCCTTTAAGGAAGCGTGCAAAGGCAGCTCCTGTCGCAAAGGTGAAATCTGGTGTGATCTCTTGATCCACGAGTCCGCGGATGTCATATGCTTTAAAGATAGATGCGCTCATGAATCAATAGTAAATCAATATTGATAGAGCGAGAGTATTGAGCTTAGGAGGGAACTGCTCGAAGGTGGCCACGGCGACCAACTGGAGAGAGCGTCGGAGCAGATGCGCTCTCCTCATGATCTTCATGGAAACGGGCAACTTCACGAACAGCATCAGCAATGGCCATCAAGTCATCTTCAGATGGGCCAACGCCCTCTGTTGAGATCGCCTCGCGTTCGACGCTCCAACCATTAGGCACGGTAAGTCGTGAAGCATGACGTTCGCAGAGATCGTATGCATGTGGCTCTGAGAATGTTGCGATGGGACCCAGCACAGCCTTTGACTCTGCATAGATATAGGTAAGAGTCATTGTCGCTGCGGCGCGGCAACTAACACGCGAGCAAGTGCGACTTGCGAGTGGACTCATGGGAGAAAGATTAGTGGTGACTCTCTACTTTATTAGGGAATCAACACACGGATGTTGGAACGTGGGATAGAGGTGCGAGTCAGCACACTTCCCTTGACCAACGGCGCATAGCCAAAGCCACTCTTTGAGGTAAGGAGTGCAGCACCATAGACCTCGCTATTGGTCTTTGTAATGGTGATAGTACGAACTCGATCGGAGACCAGGTAGGTAGCAATCGCTGAGCCGTTGAGATGCACTACCTGCTTCTTACCTTTAATCGTCGTGAGCTCGAGATCCACCTTAATCTCTTCCCCCGTAAATACGAGGAATGGAGCAAGGCCAGTAACAGCAAAGGTAGATTTTTCTAATTGTGGCGCTCCAGTGCTCCAGAGGAAGTCGCTCTTTCCCAGCGATTGAGTCTTTGTAAAAACAGAAGCAACGATTGGACGCTCTCCTGTGATATGCAGTGCAAACTTTCCTGAAGGCATAATGACATTGAGCGGAATATCAATGACGCGTCCAGCGGGAATCGAACGCCCATCCACACCTGCTGGAGAGAAAGTTCCATCGGTAGATGAGATCACCACCTTGATTGTCGTACCAACCTCTCCAGGAACAAGGATGCGCAATGTATGTGGAAGTGAGCTCTTCTTGCCTGTCTGCTGAGGAATAGCCGGAATAGTCAGCTGCTTACTCGCTTCAGGAATTGAATTAACTGTATCTCCACCGAGGGCTTGAAGACCACGACCGCGCTCATCGATAAGAAATGCATTGACGCGACCTGTTTGAGGTGCAACATGAACTGCCAATGACTTCGATCCAGGGGCAAGGGAAGCCAACTGCATTGAGAGAATCGAGTTGGCTTTGACTGCAAAAATCTGCTCAGCCTGTGGACCTTTCTCGGTGTAAACAGTGACGGCAACGAGCGCCTTACCTAATCCACTATTGGCGAGAATCAACGATCCCTTTGAAGTGATATCTGCCGATCCACCGACAAACCATTGTGATGACGATGGTGAAATACACGTTGTGCCACCTGCCCACACACCTGAGCGCACCTGCCATGAGAGTGGCGTTACTTCTTGTGAGTCGATCACTGTTGCTTGTGATACACCCGCTAATTTGCGAGTACGAGAAGGTTTATATGCCATCGTCGATGTGCCGGTCTTACGCACTTCGATCTTTGGTGATGAGAGCGCGATGACAGATGCTAGACCGTTGGGATTTGGAGGACAGACAATCGCTGGATAGCTCTCTGAATATCTATTGTTCTTTGATGTGAAAGATGCGAGGTTGCCAAAGATGGCAACAAAGAGAATGGATGAGACCAGTATGAGGAGACGCTTTTTCATCACGAGACCTCTCGATCCGACATCTCGCGACGGCGACGTCCTGCAGGGAGAGCCATCACAATTGAGGTACCGAGGAAGATGAGGAAGAGGGAGACCCACGCGCGATGAATGGTTCCATCGTGCAAGAAGACAATCTCGCCACCTTCATTGACCTTAAATTGTGGCAATCCATTGGGATTATCCACTCGCTCAAGTCTGACTCCCTGTGAGAGCGCTCTCCAAGAGCTACTGAAATTCTCAGTGATAGTCACCATTCCTGGCCCTGGTGCTGTAACTGCACCGAGCGCTGAAGTAAGAACTGTGACAGCCCCGCTCATATCGGTAAAGATGACATGGCCGGTAGGTTGAATTACCTTCCAGACAGTACCTGACTCTGTTGCAGATGCGCGAGTAAATCCACCGAGTCCATCGATTGTTTGGATTAACTCATCGTGTGCGGGGTTCTTCACAAAGACATACTTAATTCCGTAGGTGGCAAATACCTTAGAGCTGCTCACCCCAGTGTTATCGATCAGACCTTCAACAGCGGCGTTAATTGCATCTGGATTATCGATAGCAACATCAGGCTCGCCGAGTGTGCTGACATTTCCTCGCGCAATGAAGTATGCAAGAGATATATGGCCACCCTCATCAAGAGAGCGAATCACTAGAGTCTTTGCATCTTCTTCGACCGCTAGGAATGCCGGAAGAACTTCGCTAGTTTCACGCTGAACCGGCGATGCAGCTCCTGCAGAGAAGACCCACAATGATGATGTCACTGTGTATGTGATGGAGAGAAGAATGACAAGGGCAACTGCAATGTGCTGATAATTAAAGTGTGAGGTTTCTAAACGTGACCGTAGATCGTTAAACATGACGACGGTTGCAATCGATGCAAGAAGTGTTGCGATTGCGATAAAGACTCCGGCATAGACAAAGTTGCGACTTGTCGATCCATTTCCGCTGATCTGCAATGAGGCGAAGAGCCCTCCTGCAAGGAGAAAACCAATTCCGTAGGTTGCATATTTGCGAGCCTCATCAATGGAGAAGAATGAGACGAGCAAGAGGAGAGCGATGGGGCTAATCGACCACCACGGAAGCGATCCTTCACCACCAGGATTGGCCAGAAGTGCGAGATTGCCGCCACCACCTGGTTGCATGATTCCGATCTCGAGAAGGAGTCGAGAGGGATGAATGATGTAGGTCAGCGAGGTGGGCACTGCAATCAACAGAGGCGTGAAGAGAAGAATGGAACGTCTCCCCAACCTCTTGAGGAAGAGGGCATCACGATAGTTGCCCTTCACTTCGCGATAATCGAGAGCAATGAAGCTCGCACTCGCTACAAGGACAATAATGATGAGCGCTGGGTTAAATGCTTGAAGCGCCCAGATAAAGAGTGCGAGTGAGAAGAGGTTGCGAATGCTCCGCTCCTCAATTCGGTACCAATCTCCAAGCTGTGCGATGAGTGCAGGGAGGAAGATAATCAACACAATAACACCGATATGGCCACCATTAATGGCAGAGATTGCAATCGGAGACATTGCATAGAGAAGTGAAACCGCAGCAGTGAGTACTGGACTCTCGCTTCTACCCTTGAGGAAGCGATGCGCGCTCACCAGAGCCAAGAATGGAGCTGCAATAAAGAAGAGAGAGATAAAGAGGGCGACATTTCCAAAGGTAATAAGAGAGCCGAGGGCAATAAAGAGCAGCCAAGCAGGGGCAGCAACATTAGATCCCATACCGACCTCATGCCACGATTCGAGGTAGAACTTCCAGATATCTGAAGCACCTGCTGGCGAAGAGGCAAGTGAGCCACCTGAGATGGATCCCCATCGATGGCGGGTCCAACCAAATGTAACAATCAAAAGGAATGTTGAAACAATCACCAAAGGCTTTGTAAAGAAACTCTTCCAGAGATTGGTCTGCAGCGGAGTCAGAATCTCTTCATCTTCATTAATTTCAAGTTCACTGACCACCGATGGAGATTCATCTCCATCATCAGGGAAAATCTTTGTGCGAACATCTTCGATCAGTCGCGTGATGCCGCTTCGGAATTGAGTCCAACGCGATGGGATAAAGGCGCTGACAACTCCTGTAGAGACCAATCTCTGCGACTTACGCACCTTTCGAGCAGTGAGAAGTTCGCCGGGATGAATGATCAGAGATGCAATTGCAAGTATTTCATCGATGGCATATCCAGGGAGTTTTGCAAAAAGGAATCCAAGAGATCGAATCGCACTTCCACCCAATAATTGAAATGTGAGTAGTGGCAACTTCCACCAGGATGAATTTGCGAGAAGCACGTAGGCCGCATTGCGACGATCAAGGAGAAGCGGGCGATGGAGAGGCGCACCTTCAATATCAATTGCTCGCCGTTCAGAGGAGGCGGCTTGCGCATGGAAGCCGATTGCCGAGGTAACGACGAGAACTGAGTGTCCTGCAACATGCAGGCGCCATCCAAAGTCGACATCGTCGCGGAAGAGTTCGAGATTGGTATCGAATCCACCTAACTCTTCAAAGACATCACGACGAATGAGAGCGCCAGCTGTACTCACCGAAAGGACTTCATGATTTCCATCATGTTGCCCTTGGTCGTACTCGCTTGGTTCAAGTCCTGTCCATCTACTTCCATTGGTCGCAATGGAGATTCCGACTTCAAGTAAGTGGGTGCGATCGTGCCATCCAAGAAGCTTTGGACCTGCCATCACAACATTGGGCTTTTCACTGAGAGCGGTGAGTAGTTCTTCCAGTGCGCGTGGATCAAGCGAGCAATCATCGTGGAGAATCCAGAGCCACTCATCAACACCATCAATGCTTGCAGGAAGTTGAGAGACGGCGCGATTGAGTGCACCCGCAAATGAAGTTGTGCGCTCGAGAGTCAGAGTAGGGATGCGAGCGCCTTTAAGGAGCTTCGGTGAGTTATCTGTTGAGCCTGTATCGATTGCAAGAATTTGATCGACAGAGCGACTCTGTGAAGTGATGGATGCAACGACCTCGGGTAACCACGTGGCTCCATCATGCACTACAAGGAGTGCAGTAACGCGTGGGTTACTCACGAGGTTCTTGGCTTCCTTGAGAGAAGTTATGCAGGGCGACGCTTAAGGCGACGGCGCTCGCGCTCTGAGAGTCCACCCCAGATACCGAAGCGCTCATCATGAGCGAGGGCATACTCGAGGCACTCCTGGCGAACTTCACATGATTGGCAGACGCGCTTTGCTTCGCGTGTTGAGCCACCCTTCTCAGGGAAGAAAGCTTCAGGGTCAGTCTGTGCGCAGAGCGAGCGCTCCTGCCATGAGAGCTCCATATTCTCGCCATTTGCGAGTTGAATTGTTGGTCCAGCAGTGGGGGCTGATGGCTTGCCAGTCGAGAAACCTTCTGGGCGAATCGGCATTAACGATCTCCTGTGACCTTAGGGCGCAATTCCTTGAGTGAATTGCTGCGCTCTAGAACCGAATTACACCCATGTAATCCGATTAAGTCAACCCCGGGAAGGGCGGATTAACGGTCAAATCAGGGTTAAAAGAGGGATTTATGGGAGATTTATCGACTCTGAGCATGAATTGGAGAGGTATTGGCGCGATTCACAACGCCCAGGTGCAACCTGCGTTCCGTGAAAGATAAAGCAGTGCGAAAGCTCTGCCCCATCTCCAATGGTGACCCCATCGCCGATGATGCAATCCTCAATCTTTACCCCTGCCCCTACACGGACATTGGCTCCTAACGAACTCTTGCCGGTGATCACAGCTGTGGGATCAATCTCGCATCCCTGCATCGCATGGAACTCGCCATCGATGAGATCGCGTGAACCTTTAAAGAGCGCAGCGGGAGTGCCCACATCGAGCCAATATGCCTGCTCTTTATATCCAAAGACTGGGCGACCGCTTTCGACAAGTGCTGGAAAAGTTTCGCGCTCGATACTCACAACGGTGTTGAGAGGAATGCGATCAAGAACGGATGGATGAAATACATAACATCCTGCATTAATTGAGTTGGTGACAGGGTTATCCATTTTCTCTAAGAATGCAGTGACACGCCCATCAGAGTCAGTGGGGACGCAACCAAATGCACGTGCATCCTCCACCTCAATGAGATGCAGCGTTGCATCTGCTCCCTTTGATTGATGGAATGCAATTTGATCTGCGATGGAGTGTCGACTCAATACATCACCATTAAAGATCACAATGGGTTCGTCGCCAAGAGTTGAAGGGCTCAGCATCTCAGCAGCATTGCGAATCGCACCGCCTGTACCGAGTGGCTCTCTCTCTACTGCATAGGCAATTGTGATTCCCCACTTCGAACCATCACCAAAATATGGAGTGAATACCTCTGAAAGGTATGAGGTAGCAAGAACTAATGTGTGGATGCCGGCTCGCTTGGCCGCCATGATCTGATGTTCAGTAACAGGTAAACCTGCGACAGGAAGCATCGGTTTTGGTGACTCCGAAGTCAGCGGTTTTAAACGAGTTCCGAAGCCACCAACGAGAAGGATTCCGACCGCCATTGTTATCCCTGCACCTTTGCCAGAAGTCGCTCTGCTGCCGATGCAATCTGTTGATCACTGGCTGTCATTGCAATACGGATGTGGTGAGCACCTTTATCGCCGTAGAAGATTCCTGGTGTTGCCAAGATTCCAATTTCTGCAAGCCATGCAACTGATTGCCAGCAATCTTCATTGCGAGTTGCCCAGAGATAGAGACCGGCATCGGAGAAATCAATGGTGAATCCTGCTGCAACAAGAGCTGGGATGAGACGTGCCTTACGGGCGTTATATCGATCGCGCTGCTCTTGCACATGTTGAGAATCAGAGAGAGCTGCCACCATTGCGTGCTGAATCGGTAGAGGAACCATCATTCCCGCATGTTTACGTACTTCAAGGATCTGGGCAATCAGGGTTGGATCACCGATAACAAATGCGCCGCGATAACCTGCGAGATTAGAGCGCTTTGATAGAGAATGCACTGCGAGAATATTTGTATTATCTCCATCTGTGTAATGAAGAATTGATGTTGGTGTCACATCTCTGCCAAACTCGAGATAGCACTCATCTGAAACCACTACTCCCCCGCTCTTGCGAGACCATTTGATTGTGGCGCGGAGTTCAGATTCGCTATGTACGCGACCAGTTGGATTAGATGGTGAATTTACCCAAGCCATATCTGCCTCTGGCCACGTCGATGCATCAATAGCAACTGGACTCGCATCTGAATTTGCAAGGAGAGCTCCTACTAAGTATGTCGGATATGCCACCTCTGGATAGAGAACTGAGCGCGCAGAGAGAAATGTAGGAAGCCAAGCAACAAATTCTTTAGAACCAATGAGAGGTAAGACTGCGAAATCACCAGTTGCACCTAAATTCTCCTTGGCCCACTCTGTAATTGTTGAGCGAAGTTCGGGGGTTCCAATAGTTACTGGATAACTTGGAGAGTTAGAGGCGTCTTGCAGCGCTTTCTGAATAAATTCAGGGGTGGGATCTACGGGTGTTCCGACAGAGAGATCGATAATTCCTGCAGGATGGTTACGTGCAATTGCTCCGTAGGGAGCGAGCGCATCCCAAGGAAAATCAGGAAGCTTGTGGGTCAAGAGCGGCGACCTCTGGGTGATCAGAGTTAGTCTGCCCCACCTTTGATGCTCCACCTGGTGAACCGAGCTCGACGAAGAATTCGGTATTGATTGCCTTGTAACCCTGCCACTGGCCTGGGACATCATCTTCGTAATAGATCGCCTCTACTGGGCAGACTGGCTCGCACGCTCCGCAGTCGACACATTCATCTGGCTGGATGTAGAGCATGCGTGAACCTTCATAGATGCAATCCACTGGGCACTCTTCGCGACATGACTTATCTTTCACATCGACACATGGCTGGGCAATCACATAGGTCATAGCGGCGCTCCTTATGGGAGATGGTTAGGTAGGTCGTAATTCTAACCATGCAAACTCCTTATTGCTTGATTAGGGTAGCTCTATGAATTTTGACGTTGCTGGGGCGATTGGTAAACGCGTCTCCATCCGTCTCCGTGAGGGCGAAGGCGAGCTCTCGAGCTATCGAGATCTCCTCGGTGTCTTAGAAGATGAGAAAACAGTGGTGAAGTCAGATGGCTCTCGACATACCTTCGATGACTCATCCATTGCATACTTCCGAGTAGTTCCCCTCTTCAATCGCCAGAACCACAAACATCTACCTCTCTCCCTCTACGAGACTGCCTCTCGCCAACTCAGAGAGATCACGAGCGATAGTGTGCGAATTTATTCATGTGGGCCAACGGTCTATCGCGATGCTCACATCGGAAATATGCGCACCTTCCTTCTTACAGACCTCGTCCGACGCGCAATCAGAATCAATGGGGCGCAGACAATCACAGTCTCCAACATCACTGATGTCGGGCATATGTCTGAAAATCTCGATGGCTCAGATAGTGGCGATAAAGTCTTAGAAGAAGCGGCGCGCGAGAAGGTAACTCCCATAGAGATTGCTCGGCGTTATGAAGAGAAATTTCGCGCAGACCTCCACTTGCTCAATATCGAATCTGCAGATTTCTTTCCTCGAGCGAGCGAGAACATCCACCTCATCATCGAATATATCGAACGCCTGCTTGAGATAGGGGCTGCCTACCAAGGTAGCGATGGAAATATTTACTTCGATGCCAAGAGTTGTAGTGACTACGGATTCATCAGTGGAAATAAATTAGATTCGCTCAAACCAGGCCATCGCTATGAGTATGAGGGCGACGGCGGAAAGAGATTCCATGCCGATTGGGCTCTCTGGAAGCTTGCAGGTAAACGCACGGAGATGATCTGGGAATCTCCCTGGGGAGCAGGATTTCCGGGGTGGCATATCGAATGCAGCGCGATGTCACTACAACTACTCGGCAATTCGATTGATCTCCATATCGGGGGTATCGATCTCCGATTCCCTCATCATGAGAATGAGCGAGCGCAGAGCAATGCAGTTGCTGGTCTCGATGTTGTATCGCATTGGCTCCATGGCGAGCATCTCCTCTTTGAAGGTCGCAAGATGGCAAAGAGCTCAGGAAATGTCATTCTCGTGTCTGACCTCATCGGAGCCGACCTAGATCCTCTCTCACTGAGATTAAATCTCTTGGAGAATCGCTACCGATCTCAGATGGATCTCTCGTGGAATTCACTACGCGCAGCAGATACAACTCTTCGACGATGGCGGGAGGCGATGGCAAGGTGGGGAGATTCCTCCGACATTAAGTTTGATGAAGATATCTATCGATGGATCATGAATGATCTCGAACTTCCCAAGGTAATTGTTCGACTCCGTGAGATTGAGAAAGATCCAACAATAGGTAGCCAAGATAAGCGCGGAATCTTCCTCTTTGCAGATCAAGTACTCGGACTTGATCTCGATAGAGGCGCCCCCCTTACTGCTGAGGTCGAATTAGAGGCGGAGATGGTCCAACTCTTACATGAGCGAGCAGAGGCGAGAGCAGATGGCAATTGGGGTGAGAGCGATCGTTTACGCGATCTCCTTGCAAGCCACGGAATTATTGTTCGTGATGGACGCGATGGTCAGAGCTGGGAGTTCAAATCCTAGATTCGTGCAGCAATTGCTGCGAGCACAACGAGTGTGCCAATCAGTAGGAGCGATGAACCCACTCCATCTGCCTGCACCAATAACTCGTCGCCTGATCCAAAGAGAGCACCTCTGAAAATTACGACAATCCATGCAGCACCCGCCAGCCACTTCAATCTTCTACTTGCAAAGTGACGCCCCACCAACCAGATAGTGATGTAGGTGAAGATCAATCCTGCAATGACTCCCACCGGAGGAAGTGTTTGGTGGAGAAGGATTGATGTAACAGCTGCGACTGCTCCCGCAAGAAGAGAGATGAGTGCAGCTTTCACGCCTTGATACCTGCAAAGAGATCGCGCTCTCTGCCTTCTGCATCGAGGTGATCGGACTTAGCGCCCTTTACCAATGTGTAGTACTCATGGCCCCAGACTTGAAGTCCTAAATTATTGGAGAGCGCAAAGAACGGCCCGTCGACAGATATCTGAGTCGCATGGGCACGCATTGCTTCCATCTTCGCATCGACATATTTATTGCCATCGATATGTGCTGTCACAAATGAATCATCCTTACAGAATGGGAGATCATCGGCGTTATCAGTACCCATAAAGTCAGAGCCGAGCTCGCGCATCTTGTCGATACCCTCTTGGATTACAGACTTTGGCATCACATTCCAGTAAATCTTCTCAATCTGCCATTGTGATTTCTCGGCAGCTGCCATCGCAACGCGATGAGCCTGAATGTGATCCGGGTGGCCATAGCCACCGAATTCATCATAGGTAATGAGGATATGAGGCTTCACCTCATCGATGATTGCAGTGAGATAGCCAGTTGCTTCTTCAAGATCTGCCTGCCAGAAGCAATCACTTCGATTATTTGGCTCAGTCCCCATCATCCCGCTATCGCGATATTTCTTCTTCGGTGCGCCGAGGAATCGATAATCAGTGATGCCTAAAGCTTTCATTGCATCTGCAAGCTCGATCTCTCGGTGATCGCCGAGAAGATCATCGTGAGCAGCCGCCTTATGGGCATGCTCTTCAACCAGGACTTCGCCCTCTTCTCCGCGAGTGCAGGTAACGAGAGTGACCTCTGCGCCGAGGGCTGCATACATCGCCATCGTTGCACCGTTGTTGATCGTCTCATCGTCAGGATGAGCATGAACCAAGAGGAGGCGATAACCCTTGTACGAATCGAGCATTAGTAGACCGGTAGCGTTGTATCGATCTGCTTAGCCCAGGCAATTACTCCACCTGCGACGTGCGATGCATCTGCAAATCCTGCGTTCTTGAGGATTGCAAGGCACTCTGCAGAACGAACTCCACCCTTGCAATGCAAGATGATCGGCTTATCCTGCGGAAGCGATGCAAGTGCAGTGCCATCGATAAACCCTTGCTTAGGGATGAGATGCGCCCCAGGAATGCTGACAATCTCGTACTCACTTGGTTCGCGAACATCGACGAGATAGAAGTTCTCATGTGCATCCATCTTCGCCTTGAGCTCTTGAACTGTAATAGTGGATCCTGTGCTCGCCTCTTGTGCAGCATCTGAGAGAACTCCACAGAAAGCTTCATAGTCAGGGAGAAGCGCAGTCTGCTTTGGATTTTCGCTGCAGATTGGGCAGTTGGGATCTTTGCGGATCTTTACCTTGCGGAAGTTCATCTCGAGAGCGTCATAGATCATGAGAGAGCCGATGAGAGATTCGCCGACACCAGTCAGTACTTTGATCGCCTCAGTTGTCTGAATCGAGCCGATAGTTGCGCAGAGAACTCCGAGAACTCCACCTTCAGCACAACTTGGAACCATTCCTGGAGGTGGTGGTTCTGGATAGAGGCAGCGATAGCAAGGACCGTACTCGGCCCAGAAAACACTCGCCTGTCCATCGAAGCGATAGATAGAGCCCCAGACATATGGCTTCTTCAGTAATACGCATGCATCGTTAACGAGATAACGAGTTGCAAAGTTATCTGTGCCATCAACGATGATGTCGTACTGAGCAAAGAGCTCGAGAACATTTGAATTATCGAGACGAGTCTCGTGGGTAATGACCTTTACATAAGGATTGATCTCGGCAATCTTTTCGCGAGCAGACTCTGCCTTGCTCTTTCCGATATCAGATTGACCATGAATAATCTGGCGCTGAAGATTTGATTCATCAACGGTGTCGAATTCAACGATTCCGAGAGTTCCGATGCCTGCAGCGGCGAGATACATCAACGCTGGAGAACCGAGTCCGCCTGCTCCAACACAGAGCACCTTTGCATTCATCATGCGTTGCTGACCTGCCATCGCTACATCAGGAATGATGAGATGGCGGCTATAACGTCGCACCTCATCAACTGTGAGAGCTGGTCCTGGTGTTACGAGTGGTGGAGTCTTCATGCGGTAATTCTGCCGTAATCGCCACGCCCTCGCCAATTGGTGGGTGTTGCGACTACCATTCGCAGAATGAGCACAACAGATGCAAACGGTTCGCGAGATAAAGCACGCCTTCCTCGCGATGAGCGACGTGCAATTCTTCTCAGCGCAGCGCTAGAAGTCTTCACTGCCGCTGGCTACCACTCTGCTGCGATGGATGAGATTGCAGATCGCGCAAGTGTGAGCAAGCCTGTTCTCTATCAGCACTTCCCATCAAAGCTCGATCTTTATCTTGCAGTTCTCGATCTTCATATCGATTCACTTGTCTATGAAATTCAAAAAGCGATTTCATCAACTCCAGATAATGCTCTGCGTGTGCATGCAACCATCGATGCTTACTTCTCATTTATCGAAAATGAAGGTGAGGCATTCCGCCTCCTCTTTGAGAGCGATATGAGCGTTGAGCCAAAGGTTCATGAGCGACTTAATCGAATGACATACGACTGTGCCGCTGCTGTCAGTGGAGTGATCTCAAATGACACTGGCCTCCCTAAAGAAGCGGCGATGCTCCTTGGTGTTGGACTTATTGGATATGCCCAAGTAACTGCGCGCCATTGGCTTGAGCGCGATAGCAAGCTCACCCGTCAGCAAGCGATGGATCTCGTTGAGAACCTCATGTGGCGAGGCATCTCCGGATTTCCCCGCACTGAGCTCTAGCCAATAAGATAGGGCCATGAGCACAGCAAAGAACGAAAAGGCATCTCAGGTTCGCATCGCCGTAACCGATGTCGCTAGCGAACTCACCTTTGAGTGCCCTTCGACTCCTGATGAAATCAAGAGCGCGGCGACAGCTGCCCTTGCAGCAGGCACACCTCTTATCTTGACCGACATTCGTGGCCACGAGATTCTCGTGCCTGCGGCAAAGATTGGCTATATCGAAATCGGTAAGCCGGTCGAGCGTCGCGTTGGTTTCGGCGTTAACTAAGTGAGTATTACATTCGCAGAGCTTCCACTGCGTAAAGAGACAATTGAAGCGCTCCATCTCCATGGCTTTACTGCGCCTTTTGCAATTCAGGAGATGGTTCTTCCTATTGCACTTGCCGATGGAGATGTCATCGGACAGGCAAAGACTGGAACAGGTAAGACTCTCGCATTTGGTCTCCCCCTCATCGAGCGCGTTATTGCTCCAAATGACGCGGAGTGGAGCTCATTCGAAAGCAAGGGTCTGCCGCAGGTTCTTGTTGTTGTACCGACTCGCGAACTTTGTATTCAGGTAACAAAAGATATTGAAGAGCTCTCATCTAATCGCGGTATTCGTACCCTTGCAGTTTATGGTGGGCGTGCATTTGAGCCACAGATCGAGGCACTCGATGGTGGAGTAGAGATAGTTGTGGGAACACCAGGTCGCCTCCTCGATCTCTACCGTCAAGGAAAGCTCAAGCTCTCTAAAGTCACCCGAGTCGTTCTCGATGAGGCCGATGAAATGCTTGATCTAGGCTTTCTTCCCGATGTTGAGAAGATCTTCTCTTCAACCCCTGCGCGCACTCAGACAATGCTCTTCTCAGCGACTATGCCTGGCGACATCCTCGCTCTTGCACGTCGCTTTATGAATCAGCCAATCCATATCCGTACACAAGATTCACAGGATGAAGGTCGCGTTGTTTCGCGAATTGCGCAACATGTATTCCGCGCCCATGCCCTCGACAAGATTGAGATGCTCGCACGAATACTTCAGGCAGAAGGACGTGGACCAACAATTGTTTTCTGTCGCACTAAGCGAACAGCACAGAAGACCGCTGATGAGCTCACTGAGCGAGGCTTTAAGGCTGCATCTATCCATGGTGACCTTGGTCAGAGTGCGCGCGAAAAAGCGCTCAATGACTTTAAGTCAGGGAAGCGCGATGTTCTTATTGCAACAGATGTCGCAGCGCGCGGTATCGATGTTGAGGGCATTACCCACGTCATCAACTACCAATGCCCTGAGGATGAGAAGACCTATGTGCACCGCATTGGCCGCACGGCGCGTGCAGGTGCAGATGGAATTGCAGTGACTTTCGTTGATTGGGATGAACTCGCTCGATGGAAGATGATCGATACCGCTCTTGAACTCGGACTCCCTGAGCCGCTTGAGACTTACTCTTCATCGCCTCACTTCTTCGAATCGCTCAACATTCCGACAGATTCAAAGGGTCGAGTTGTTGCAGAGAAGAAGAGTGCACCTGCAGCTGAGAAGAAATCTGCCCCAAAGAGTCAGAAGCCAGAGCGCGAACGCCCTGCACGTGAAAAGCGTGAGCGCGTGCGTACGCGCACTAAGCGAATCTCCGCTGAATAACGCTTCTATAATTTACTAAGAGTTCGAGAGAACTTTGATGGCATCTGCCAACATCTGCACCGCAATAGCTGCCAGCAAAAGTCCTGCAATACGTGCAAGAAGCGTGACTCCAGATTCCTTAATTAACTTCAGTACATGGGTCGATGTCATCAAGACAAGACCGATAATCGCATGAACCGCAATAATGGCAATGACCAAGCCCCCTACGCGTGCTGGCGAATCTGCATGCTGCACGAAGATCATCGTTGCAACGATTGCACCAGGACCTGCAAGGAGTGGAGTTCCGAGTGGAACCATTCCGATATTTGTTCCTTCACTCGCAACTTCTTGCCCTTTACCGGTAAGAAGTTCAAGAGAGACATAGAGAAGTAGAAGTCCGCCAGCTGCTTGAAGCGCTTCGATGGAGACGTTCATGTAGTTGAGAATGAAGCGACCGAAGAGCGCAAATGTTGCAATAACAAAGAGAGAGACTCCAGCTGCTTGCCATGCAAGACGGGTTCGCTCACGTTGGCTCTTGTCGGAGACAAGTGCGAGGAAGATCGGAGTTGCTCCAGGTGGATCAAAGATCACAAGGAGAGTCACGAAGGATTGCACCGCAAAGGTGAGTGCGCTAACTGTCTTCATCGTGAGATAACCCTTCGTTGGTTCGCCATTGATTCCAAGCGCTCCCATTCTGCCTCAGAGGTGGTGTTCTCCCCAAGTTGGTTGAGCTTTCCTGTTCCGTGATAGTCGCTGGAGCCTGTCTTTACCATTCCAAGCTCATTAGCTATAAGAGTGAGCTGATCTCGCTCCTCTGCGCTCTGGTCGCGATGGAAGATTTCAATTCCGTTAAGCCCGGCCTCAACGAGCGATTGGAAAGAGTCAGCTGTGAGAGTCTGGCCACGTCGTGATGCAAAGGGATGTGCAATGACAGCTACGCCACCTGCAGCACGGATAGCTCGAATCGCATCTTCTGGCGTTGGAGCGTAATGTGAAACGTAATAGGGCGAATCATTATGGAGCAGTTCGATAAATGCTTCATCTCTGCTCTTCACAATCTTCTTTACCACAAGTGCATCTGCAAGATGTGGGCGACCTACAGTCGCACCTGCTGGAGTCGCAGCCACAACATCATCAAATGTAATATCGAATCCCGCTCCTTGAAGGTTCTCGATCATCTTGCGCATTCGTGGCACTCGACTATCGCGCGAGCCTGCCAGCAAACTCTGAAGTAGTTGATTTTCACCGTCGAAGAGAAGGCCCAACATATGCACGCTGATTCCATCGGTAGTTAAACATGAGACTTCCGAGCCAAGAGCGAGTCGGAGTGAGCCATGGAGACTATCTATCGCCTCCTGCCAACCAGCTGTCGTATCGTGATCTGAAATTCCTAGAAGAGTAATCCCTGAGGATGACGCCTTCTTAACGAGAGCAAGTGGCGTATCCGTACCGTCACTGCAGGTTGTGTGTGTATGAATATCGATCATTCGTTCACCATCGCTTCCACGAGTTCGCGTTGAGGACGTGTGCGGAGAACAACAAGGGTGCACCCTGCAAGAATGAGAAGAACGCCAGGAATAATCAGACCTGATGGTTGATTTCCAATGGTGAAAATCTTTGCAAGTATCGCAGCAACTGGGACTTCGAAGAAGACGATGAGAGAAACAACTGCTGGGGAGACTCGCTTGAGAGCTGAGTTAAACATCGTATGTCCGAGTATCTGCGCACCTGCAATAAGTCCGAGGAGAATCCACCACTCTCTTGCTGTGAAGTGAATGATTTGATAACCGCCAATGATTGCAATCGGAAGCGAAGTCAGAGCGCAGACCCCATAGCAAATTGTGGTGTAGCTCGTTGTCTCAAGGCTCTCTTGCGCCTTTGCCCCCCAGAGCATGTAAAGCGCAGCGAGTGCTGCAGAGATAATCGCTGCAAGATCCCCGATAAATGAACGGCGATCAAGAGAGAAGTCGATTCCTGAAATCAGAAGTACGCCGATAAAACTCACCGCCATACCAAGCCATGCCTTTGATGGGATGTGGCCACCAGTTACTTTGACAAAGATTGCAGCGAAGATGGGTTGTAGTGCGACAAGTGCAGTTCCTGCAGCGACGCTCGTCATGCGCATCGCCATAAAGAATCCGATGAAGTGCAGGGCGAGAACTACCCCTGCTGCAACAGCCCATTTCACTCCTCTGCGATGGAGTGGATGTTTTAGAGCAAATGGTGCCGTCACAAGAGATCCGCCGAGGTTTCGCCAGAAGATCAAGGTCGGAATCGGCATTGTGCTCAGCGCAATCAGTGGCCCGGATGAGCCGATTCCTAGTATTCCGACCCCCAATCTCACCAAATCTGATTTTCCAGGGACCTCATTTATCGCGCTCTCTACGCGTGAGGAGCTAGAAGTGGAGTTCATGAGTTAAACCTAGCCGATACCCTTGGCCATGAGCCTTTAAGGCTCGGTGTGAAAGGAATACCCATGAGCGGCAATGGAATGAATCGCGTCTTCCTCGCCCGCCTCGCCGGAACTGCAGTATTTGATCCCAATGGAGATCCAGTCGGCAAGGTGCGCGATGCTGTCGCGACCCTTCGTTCCAATAATCAGCCACCACGCATCCTTGGGTTAGTAGTTGAAGTTCCTCTTCGCCGCCGTGTTTTTGTTCCTATTACTCGAGTGACATCAATCGAGTCAGGTGCTGTAGTCATCACAGGTCTTCTTAATATGCGTCGCTTTGAAACTCGCGCAGGAGAGATTCTTGTCTTGGGTGATCTCCTTGATCGCTCTATCAATCTCGTTGAGAGCGGTGAGAGCGTTATTGTCGAAGATATGGGCATGGAGCTCACTCGTAATGGAGATTGGCTCATCAATAAGGTGCACATCATGCGACGCGGTCGCGGACTTCGCCGTAAAGGTGCGACATCAACTGTTGCATGGGAAGAGCTCATTGGTTTCTCTAATCAAGAATCTAACCAAGGTGCAACCCACCTCCTCTCCACTCTTAGCACCCTTCGCCCTGCTGACTTGGCAACAGTGCTTCAAGATCTCTCTCCTAAGCGACGCGTAGAAGTTGCGCGCGCACTCGATGATGAGCGACTTGCAGATGTGATTGAAGAGATGGATGAGCAAGAGCGCGTTGCACTCCTTGCCGAGCTCGAAGGCGAGCGAGCAGCTGATGTTCTTGAAGAGATGGATCCTGATGATGCTGCCGACTTGCTTCGAGAGATTGGTGAAGAACGTGCACAAGAGTTGATCGAACTCATGGATCCTGATGATGCTGAAGATGTTCTCCGACTCATGACATACGAGGATTACTCAGCAGGTGGAATGATGACAACCGAGCCTATCGTGATGTCTGCCGATTACTCTGTTGCAGATGCACTTGCCGCTGTACGTAAGAGCGAGCTCTCCCCTGCCCTTGCTTCACAGGTCTTTATCTGTCGCCAGCCACTGGAGACCCCAACAGGTCGCTTTATTGGAATGGTGCACTACCAGCGCCTCCTTCGCGAACCACCTTCAACCCTTCTTGGATCAATCGTCGATACCAATACTCAAGGCGTAAATCCCGATGCAACCCTCCATGAGGTTGCTTCATACTTAGCTAGCTATAACCTGCTCTCTCTGCCGGTTATCGATGCTAACGAGAGACTTCTCGGTGCCGTAACTGTTGATGACGTACTCGATCACCTCTTGCCAGAAAACTGGCGCCATGATCACCGTGATTCAGCGGCAACAACTGCAGCGCTTGAGAATATCGATACTAGTTTTGTTGAGGAGGTGTAACGATGGCACGTAACAATGGGCTAGATACACCACGCGAGACACGTCGTTCGCTCCGCCCTAACTTTGATCCTGAGGCCTTTGGTCGTCTCTCCGAGCGCTTTGCTCGATTCTTAGGCACTGCTCGCTTCTTGGTCTATATGACTATCTTTGTCTTCGGTTGGGTTCTCTGGAATACATTGGCTCCAGAAGATTGGCGCTTTGATAAGTATCCATTTATCTTCTTGACTCTGATTCTCTCGCTTCAAGCCTCATATGCTGCGCCATTGATCTTGCTTGCTCAGAACCGTCAGGCAGATAGAGACCGTATTGCACTTAATGAAGATCGCGCACGCGGTGATCGCAATATTGCAGATACCGAGTACCTCACTCGCGAACTTGCAAGTCTTCGTATCGCACTCGGTGATGTCTCCACTCGCGACTATGTACGTAGCGAGCTTCAAGATGTTGCGAAGGAGATTATCGAATCTCTACGCCAGGCCGAGCCTGACACCAAGTAGCGATCCTTTTCTAATCACAAGCGAATCAACGATCGTTGTAATCGCTTGAGCGCTTGGTGAATCTGGGCTACCAATCACCACTGGTGTGCCTTCATCTCCACCTTCACGTAGCGAGAGGTTAAATGGAACTTTTCCAAGAAGTGGAACATCTCCACCGACCAGGGTTGAAAGGCGTCGAGCTGTTTCTTCTCCTCCGCCGCTTCCAAAGAGGGCCATCTCTTCACCGCACTTGGGGCAGGCGATTGCGGACATGTTTTCGATAACACCAATAACACGTTGGTGTATCTGATGTGCGATTCGACCTGCGCGCTCAGCAACCTCTGCAGCAGCAACTTGAGGTGTTGTAATGACGAGAATCTCGGAGGTTGGAATGAGTTGACCCAGTGAGATTGCAAGATCTCCTGTTCCAGGAGGGAGATCGATAAAGAGAATATCGAGATCTCCCCAATATGCATCAGAGAGCAACTGCTCGAGGACGCGATGGAGTAGTGGGCCACGATAGGCGATCGCATCTGAACGTTCAGGCTTAAACATCTCCATTGAGACGACTTTGACGCCGTGGGCTTCAAGCGGGATAAACATCTGATCGATCGCAGTGGGGCGCTGACCAATAAGACCCATCAATCGTGGGATGGAGTGGCCGTAGACGTCTGCATCGAGAATTCCTGCACGAAGGCCCTTCTTCGCAGCAGCCACGGCAAGGTTTGCCGTCAATGAAGATTTACCAACTCCACCTTTACCCGAGGCAACGCCAATCACTCTGGTGAGTGAATCCTTCTGAGCGAAGGAGATAAATGCTTCACGGCCATTGCGGAGTAACTTCTTAATATTTGCGCGTTGTTCTTCATTCATCACACCAAAGTCGATATCTACCGAGGTAATGCCATCGAGTGCAAGAACAGCCTTCTCGATATCGCTCTTGAGGCGATCGCGCATGGGACAACCAGAGATTGTCAGGAGAATTTGAAGTCTCACGATTGGACCATCAACCGATATTGATTGGACCATTCCAAGTTCTGTAATCGAACGATGGAGCTCGGGATCTTGAACCTTTGACAGCGCCTCTTGGATGCGAGTGGAATCGCTCATAGAAGATCGGGGTCAATCTTATTTTCTGGGCGCACCTTTGGCTTGGGAGTGCCTTCATCGAGTACCGACTCGATCTGCTTCTTCACAAAGGTCTTTGGATTGAGGTCGGCAGGCTTGAGATCTTCAAAGCCAGGGCCGAGGTTCTCTTTCAGCTCATTTGTGGCTGTCGTTGCAAGTCCTCGAATCTTCTTCACAATCTTCGCCGCCTCTACCGCAAAGTGTGGCAACTTATCTGGACCAACGAGAATCATCGCCAGAATAGCGAGGCCGATGAGTTCGCCAGCTCCAAAGTCAAAGAACATATGAGTACCTTAGCGCGCTACTTGCCGGCTGTCAGTATCAGAGTGACCTCGTAGCTCTTCCCTGATCTGATGTAGGAGATAACAACTGAATCTCCAACATCATGGGAACGCACTGCGACGATTAACTCTTCAGGGCTGGTAATTGTGCGACCATCAAATTTGGTAATGAGATCACCTGGCTTGAGACCAGCCTTTGCAGCAGGTCCTCCGGGAAGGATTGCCGTGCTCTTGCTTGCAATGAGAGCTCCCTTTCCTGTCGTCCCCATATCAACTGAAACTCCAATGATCGGATATGTCGCCTTGCCATTCTTAATCAACTGCTCTGCTGTCTTGCGAGCTTGATTAATAGGGATTGCAAAGCCAAGTCCGATTGAGCCGCTCTGCGAACCGCTAAGCGAAGAACCAAGGGTTGCGATAGCTGAGTTCACTCCGATGACTGATCCAGTTGCATCAACAAGTGGGCCACCGGAGTTACCTGGATTGATTGCTGCATCGGTCTGAAGAGCATTGATAAATGAGTTATCTGTCGCAGATTCTCCTGCAGTTACTGCGCGATCTTTTGCGCTGATGATTCCGAGGGTTACGGTTCCTTGCAATCCAAGTGGTGAACCAATAGCAAGAACTGAGTCGCCCACTGCAACTTTGTCACTATCTCCAAAGACGAGAGCAGTGAGAGCGCGATTAGAGATACGGAGTACCGCTAAATCGTATGAGCTATCACGTCCAATAACGGTCGCTGGATATGACGATCCATTTTGAAGATTGACTGTAATCGAGCCACCACTTGTGACCGCTGCTGCGATGACGTGATTGTTGGTGAGGATGTATCCATCGCTGGCAATAACAAATCCTGAACCAGTTGCTCCCCCATCGGCATCCTTCGCCTCAATCGATACAACAGAGGGAAGGACGCGCTTTGCGATTCCTGCTACAGAATCTGCGGGGCGTTGGATCGTGGAGTTAGTGCGAGCAATCTTTGTTGAAAACCCAAAGAGAGATCCAGAGGAGGCGGAGCCGAAGACGCCAGCTGTCACACCTACGACAAGAGCGAGAACGATCGCGCTGCGCAGTGAGATGTTTCTACCTTGATTGGTAGGAGGAACCCACCAAGGACCTGAACCAAATGAAGTCATATCCCTATTTTCCTACAACTTAGTAGCGAGCAACAAACCATCACCTGCTGGAATTAGGGCGACCTTCCAGATTTCACTCTCAGCTTTCAGCAATTTCCCAGCCTCACGGAGAGCAACAGTCTTGGGATCGCGTTGGGCAGGGTCAGAAACCTTTCCTCCACCGAAGAAGTTATCGATGACAAAGACGCCACCACTTCTCAAGATTCGCGCAGCTTCGGTAATTGCATATGTGAGATCTTCTGGATTGTGGCGATAGATAACGAGGTCATAGGCGCGATCTGTTAACTTCGTCATTACCTCCATCACCGGATTGGTGATGAGTCGATAACGCTGCGGTGCGATATCGGCTTGAGAAAATGCAAGCTTTGCAATGGAGCTATGTTCCATCTCATCATCAATCGATGTGAGCGTGCCAGACTTCAACATTCCGTCGAGAAGCCAGAGTGCGCCAACACCAGATCCAGTTCCGACTTCAACTACTGATTGCGCCTTGAGGAGCTGTGCAAGGTGTGAGAGGTATGCGCCGGCACCCTGTGTTGCATCACTAGTGCCGATCTCGACACCGCGTGCTCGAGCTGCGACCTTGATCGCATCCTCAGCAATAAAGCCCTCTGCATAGGAGTGCGGATCGATGATCATGAGAGAGACAATATCCAATCAACGAGCAATCGGAGGCCAAATCCGGTTCCGCCCTTTGGATTTTCTCCAGAATCAGAGTCAGAACGAGCAGGGCCAGCGATATCGAAGTGAACCCACTTGCGGTCACCGACAAATTGCTCGAGATAGAGAGCTGCTGTCACAGACCCCGCTGAATAATCATGGCGATCGCCTGTGTGATTGAGATCTGCAACATCGCTTTCGAGTGAATCTACATAGTCATCGACGAGAGGCATATGCCAGACGCGGTCACCAGATTCTTCACCTACCACTGAGAGTGAGTGTGCAAGCTTCTTATCTCTTGTGTACATCGCAGCATAACCACGACCAAGTCCTAAAGTTGCTGCGCCAGTAAGGGTTGCAATATCGACGAGATAGTCCGGATCGAGGTTCTTATCAGCATATGCCAGGCCATCTGCAAGAACGAGGCGACCTTCAGCATCAGTATTGATGATTTCAACTGTTGTGCCGCCATATTGAGTGATGATGTCTGATGGTCGTGTCGAAGTACCGCTGAGAGCGTTCTCAGCCATCATCATCAAAACCGTGACGCGAACATTAGGTTGGAGATCTGCAACGGCAGCGATTGCACCGAGGGCTGCTGCAGAACCTGCCATATCGCTCTTCATCGGTGCCATGATGTCGTAAGGACGCTTGAGTGAAACACCACCAGTGTCGTAGGTGATTCCTTTTCCAACGATGACGACATGTGGAAGTGCAGAAGCGCCTTTGACCTTCGACTTTGCAAGCTTGGTTGGAAGATATGAGATCTCGATAAATCGCGGACCTGGCTCAGGAGATGAACCTCCAATTGCTGAGAGGCCTCCAAATTCTTGAAGCGCCTTGCCTTCGAGCACCTTGATGGTGAGACCCTTTGCATCTGCGATCTTCTTCGCCTGCTGTGCCATCCATAGAGGGTTCTTGATATTTGAAGGCGTGTGTATGAGATCGCGAGTCACAACCAAAGACTCGGCAATTGCACTCGCCTCATTCAGAGTCTCAACTTCATCAGTTGCAATCGTAAATGTTGGAATCTCAGCTGGAGAAGAGCTCTTGAGGGTAAAGGTGTAAGCGCCGAGTGCATTCGAGATTGCATGTGCTTTCACCTCAAACTTCTTGACTGGGAGAAGTGAGATGACATTGAGCGCTTTGCCGCGAACTTTGCGACCAATCGCTGCTCCTGCTGCGCGAAAATCTTTAAGAGTCGCCTCACCAAGACCTACAAGGTAGATGCGATCAATCTCAGTGTCGTCGTGGAGCACTGGAATTTCAAAGAGCTCGCCAGCTTTTCCGGATGGAGAGAAGAAGGAGACTTCATCGACGAGATTGATGCCAAAGTACTTTTCGATTGATGAAATCAGTGCGCTCTTACCGTTGAAGGTGATTTCGCCATCTTTGCTCTTGGTGAAACCGAGCGCAAGAAGATCGCCTCCAAGAATTGAATCGATCTGCGGGCTGACGTGCTGGAAAATTTCTCGGCGCCTTACTTCTTGATGAGCGCTACAGCTGCCTCAAGGGCCGCGCTGAGGTTATTTGCCTCCTGAGGATTGAGCTCTACAACGAGTCGCCCTCCTCCTTCGAGAGGAATGCGCATTACGAGAGAGCGAGCCTCTTTCGTAACCTCCATTGGGCCATCACCAGTGCGGGGTTTCATTGCTGCCATGGGCTAAGTATCTCGCATTGAACCCCCCGAAAGGAAATCGAGTTTCTGTCAATATTGTGCGGGCTAGAAGCCCAATTGCGCAGTAATTCGCCTCTTTCCAGAGTCGATCAGGGCTACAACCGACTTCTCTGGGACAGAGAGGAGCGATGCAATCTCTCCGGCGCTCTGGCCTTTGAGGAAGTGGAGAGTGAGGATGATGCGCTCTTCTTCAGGAAGCGATGCGATGACATCCGCAATCGTCTGATGGGCGCTCATGGGTATAGAGATTACTCCAGTGTGCGCTTAAAACGGGCGAGAGAAATTCTTACCCCTAGCCAAATAAATGGCTTCACGAGAGTAAAGACAATAGTGGGGGCGATAACTTCCTCCGACCAATGGAAGATGGTTGATCCCTCTCCCCGTGCTTCAAGCTCAAAGGTTCCGGTCCCTTTAATGATGGATCCGTAGTGGAGAACGTCGCATCGATGCGGTGGTTGCCATGAAGTCACCTTCATCAGATCAAGAATTCCTAGAAACTTATAACGTGGAAATAAGCGATGAAAGGGTCCAGTGAAAGCTTCGATGGTGACACCTTCACCTTCTGCAATCGCACTCGTAAGAATGACTGTGGTTTGCAACATCCACTTGCTCTGACCACGCCAATCCGCGATTGCAGACCACACCTTTTCAAGCGGTGCTGCGATTTCGATATCGAGAGCTAGATGATTACTTGCCATAGTTCTCATTAATGAAGGTGAGCGCCTCTTCAATTGTTGAAGCCCAGAGCACTAAATCGCGCATCCCTGGCTTCACAAAATGTTCATCTTCAAGAGCAATCACTAATTCATGTAACTTCTCATAGATGCCAAAAGGATCGAGAATCACAATAGGTTTTCCATGGAAACCTAGATATCGACCAACCCAAATCTCAATCAACTCTTCAAGGGTGCCCAAACCTCCAGGAAGGGCAATAAATGCATCTGCCAGGTCTTCAATCTTTCCTTTACGAGTGCGCATCGAATCGACAACTATCAACTCATCACTATCGTGATCTGCAAATTCGATATCAACTAATTTCTGAGGGATGATTCCGATCGTCTTTCCCCCACGAGCACGTGCACCTTGTGCAATTGCACCCATGCACGATGCCTTGCCACCACCTGAGACCAAATCTGCACCTGAAAGCGCAATAGCCTCACCCAGCTTGTAGGAGAAGTCGATGTACTTACTATCAATTGTGAGCGATGAGGAGCAATAGACGGCGATGCGCATAGAGGCAAGGATAGGGCTCGAGCCACTATCCTTCATCTCATGACAACTCTTGCGCATGGTCACGGAATTGCAACTCTCTCTGGTTCAACAGTTCTCGATGTCTGGTATCCAGCTCCCGCTCTCGGTGCTCTCACGGGTACACCTGATGCAGCTCTTGCTGCTCTCGCTAGAGTTGATTCCGATCGCAATGTGAGCCGCGAAGTTGTCTCTATCGAGATCGATATCTCGCAGCCACCAGTCGATGCAAAGGATGCATATCTTCGACTCCACCTTCTTTCACATCGTCTCGTAAAACCACATGGCCAATCACTCGATGGAATCTTTGGCCTTCTCGCCAATGTTGTCTGGACCTCTGTTGGACCATGTGCAGTTGATGGTTTTGAAATCACACGCGCCAAGCTCAAAGCTAAGTATGGAAATATCAACGTTTATAGCGTAGATAAATTCCCGCGAATGGTTGATTACGTTATTCCATCTGGTGTTCGTATCGCAGATGCCGATCGCGTGCGGCTTGGTGCATATCTCTCATCAGGCACGACGGTGATGCATGAAGGATTTATCAACTTTAACGCCGGAACTCTGGGAGCATCGATGGTTGAAGGTCGCATCTCAGCTGGCGTTGTAGTAGGCGATGGCTCTGATGTTGGTGGCGGAGCCTCCATTATGGGCACACTCTCTGGTGGAGGAAAAGAGGTTATCTCTATCGGTGAGAAGTGCCTCTTGGGTGCAAACTCAGGCCTCGGTATTTCACTCGGCAATAACTGTGTCATCGAAGCCGGTACCTACATCACCGCAGCAGCCAAGGTCACTCTCCCAGATGGTGAGGTTGTGAAGGCAGGTTCACTTTCAGGTGCCAACGATCTTCTCTTCCGCCGCAATTCATTGACCGGTGGACTCGAAGCTGTGATGCGCACCGGCACATGGGGTGGACTTAACTCAGTCCTCCACGCCAATTAATTAAGAGGCGTAAACCATGGCGAAGGTAACTTCGCGCGACTTCTAAAGGTATCTCCACGTAACATCATTGTTACTCCCTCTGCCGATGTTCCCTTGATCCAGGTAACAGCGCCTGCCGAGTTGCGAGTAATCACTTCTAATTGCACAACATTCGGTAATCCAAATGCAGCGGCGACAACCTCTTGCTTTGCTGAAGCCTTCCACGATGCAAATCGTGGATTCAATGCAACATCAACGCTGGCAGAGTCAGATACCGATTGGGTATAAGCCGTGTATCCACCCCATGCATCAGCACTTGATTGCGTTGCACCACCTGATGATGAGAAGAAATATGCCTGTATTGGCTTACCGCCACTGAGAATTGCAAGACCAGTAGATGAGTCAACAACTGTACGCAGAACAGCTGCTCGCCAGAGTTGACCAATCTTTGCCTCTGACTCTTTTGCATAGCCAACAAAGTTTTGATCTGCGATATGTGCGTAAAGATGGCAATCACATGAGCCTTTGATACTTCCCATCTTTGAGAGTGCATAGCTGCGTGAAGCGATGGTCTGTGCTTCAAGAATTGCAGATGGCCAATTTGATGCAATCTCACTGATTCCGAGTAGGTACTCATCGTGGAGTGAGAGTGAATTAGTCACCTCAAGAGCACCTTTCACCACTCGGATATTGATAACACCATAGCGATATCGATCTGTGGTTCCTGATTCAGTAACAGTGACGACAGGAGTTGTGCCACCACTCCAGCGCAGGGTAAGAAGGGAAGAGTTATATCCCTGAATACTCTTTCCATCAGCGCTGACCGTCAAAGTCAATTTCTTTTTATTTGCAACCGTTGTAACCAGAGCATCTCCATTGAAAAGTTGAAGAGATGTGCCGGTTGTCGTTGTAGAAAATGTTGCGCTCTTAAGTGCGTGACCAATATTGACTCGAATTGTTGCCGTATCGATCACTGGCACCACTTCAATGTTCTTGTAGTAGTACTGAAGAATCGCGGTTGCGCTCTCGCCTGCAGTTGCTCGCGCCTTTGCACCAATCTGGCTCATTCCTACACCATGGCCATAGCCAGCTCCGGTGAAGTTAAAGGTTGCAGGAAGATTTGGTGCAGCCTCAGCAGATAAGACCGAAGTTGTGAGCAAGAGAAGTGAGGCTACAACAGATAAACGGTGCTTAAACATCCTCATCAGATGATGCGCTCTTTCCGACATTCATAAACTTCTGGTATTCAGCGATGACATCAGCTGGCTTGCCTCGCGCCATCAACTGACCCTTATTGAGCCAGATAACTTCATTGCAGAGATCTTCAATCGTTGCCAGTGCGTGGCTGACGAGAATGAGCGCACGGTCTGCGGTGCGGAGCTCCTTCATTCGATTCAGTGACTTCTCCTTAAACTTTGCATCGCCGGTACTAAGAGCTTCATCAACGATAAGAATGTCTGGCTCCACGACAGCTGCAACTGAGAATGCAAGACGCGCATACATTCCAGAAGAATATGTGCGCATCGGTGCATCGATAGATTCGCCGAGCTCTGAGAACGCTGCAATTGCTTCGAATTTCTCATCAATCTCTGCTCGAGACATTCCTGCAGCCAAACCTCCGAGATAGACATTTTCACGTCCAGTCATGGATGGATTGAAACCAACTCCGAGTGCGAGAAGGGTGCTAACGCTTCCGTATACCTCCACACGCCCCTGTGTAGGTGGCACGATTCCTGAGATAACGCGCATCAGTGATGACTTACCAGCACCGTTGGAGCCGATGATTCCTAAGACTGTTCCGTAATGGACATCGAGTGAGACGCCATTGAGAGCCTGAACAGTGCGAGTGTGCTTCTTTCCTCTTCCAAGGCTCTTCAGACGTGCCTTAAGAGTCGGTTTCTTATCGATAGAAGTTGTGTACGTCAGTCCAAGATCTTGAACTGAGACGGCGATAGAGCCTCGTGAATGGTCGTGGTTAAAGTCGGACAGCGAAATCACGCTCCCTCGATAGGAAGAAGTAAGTACCGACGATAAAGATAACGAGAGCGTAGATGAGTGCGTGGAGAATGCCCTTACCGCTTGGCGCCTCTGCATGGACAATCACGCGTGACCAAGAATCTAAGAGATAGAAAATTGGGTTGACTATCTCGTACTGCTTAATCGTTGAAGAAATTTTCTGCGCTTCATAGAGAATTGGAGAGAGATAGAGAAGGCTTCGAGTCAGGTATGGAAGCATGCTCGAGATATCTCTGAAATAGACATTGATACATGAGATAAGGATCGCCATTCCAAGGCCCATGAGAATTGCAATTGCCAAAATTGGAATAGCCCAGAGCATCTGCCATGAATATGGAAGTCCAAGAATTGCGTGGATTGCCAGCGCAACAGCGAGAGTCGGCAGGAATCTAAAGATCGCTACGACAACAGCTGAGAGCGGAAGCATGATGCGTGGAAAAGAAGTATTGAGGATGAGGCGCTGGCCTGAGGTAATCGCCTTGACGCCGCCAGTCAAACTATTTGCGATCAAGTAGAAGAGAAAGAGAGTTGCGGTGAGGTGACCGAAACGGGTTGCATCGCTTGTGCCACCGATGACATAGATCAGGAGAAAGTAGACACCTGAGAGTAAGAGCGGATTGAGAACCAACCAGAGCTGGCCAAAGACTGAGCCATAGTTCTGCTCACGGAGCTCAGATCGCGCAAACTCGGAGATAAATGCGCGGCGATGCCAGAGAGAGCGAAGGTAGCTCTTCATCGGTGGAAGGCCAGCCTTAAATGGGGCATAGATCGCTTGTGGCTGGCTCATAAAGGGAAGGTTACCTCAGGTCAGGCGTAATTGAGCGTTTACGAGCGCGGAACGAGGCGTGAAGGCGAGGTGATAAATCCAGCTCCCCAAGAGAAATGCATCGTGGGAATAACTATTAAGAGGTAGAGATATTGGCTCGGTGATTTCGCAATAGCGATAGATGCGAGAGCGGTAAAGGCGCAATAGATAAGTGCAGGAATATAGAGAATCGGATGGAGCGCTAATCCAAGAATGAGAGATACAAGAAACCCTGCAAGGGCTACCGGTGGTGCGAGGTAGCGATAGTTAATGGTGCCTTTATGTAATCGTGAAACAACACGGCGCCAACGTCCATATTCAAAATATTGTTTTGCAAGTGTGGCCACCGATGATCGAGGGCGATAGGTCACCTGAAGTCGTGGGTCGAAGTAGATCACTCCACCTTTTTCCCGGAGTCGATGGTTGAGCTCCCAATCTTGTGCACGAGTAAATCTCTCATCAAAGCCACCGATTGCAAGGAGCGCTTCCCTCTTAAAAGATCCGAGGTAGACAGTATCGACTTCTCCCGCCTCTCCTCCTGTATGAAAACGTGAAGCACCCACCCCAAGTGGGCTTCGCATCGCACCTGCAACTGCCTTTTCAAAGTTAGAGATTCCGACAGCGGCCATCATTCCGCCGACATTGACCGCGCCTGTTGAGTTGATGAGATCGACTGCAATAGATATGTAATTGTGAGGAATCTCTGCATGACCATCTACTCGAACAACGACCGCACCCGTCGACTTTGCAAGGGCCAGATTGAGCCCTGCAGCTGTGCGACCGGTCGGATTTTCAACTACGACGACGTGAGAATTTTCTTTATGGAGCTCTTGGGCGATCTCCATCGTGCGATCTTTAGATGGACCCACTGCGAGAACAACTTCGAACTCACCTTGATAATCCTGAGAAAGGATGGAGTGAACTGCATCGCGAAGATATGGCTCCTCATTAAGAATTGGGAGGATGACAGAGACTCGTGGCAGTGGTGAGCCACTTAACTTCTCATTCGCCTGTGTCGCCATAACCCCTCAACGCTATCGTTCAAGTACCCTGCGCATGTGAAATCAACGCGCGCTATTCGAATTATTACATCACTCTCACTCAGTGTTGTAGCTCTCTCTGCCATCACATGGCTAGGACTTGGGCAGATCAGTGGCCAGATTTCTCGTATCGATGTATTTGCAGGCCTCTCCGATCGTCCAGAGAAGGTTAACTCTGCACTCAACTACCTTGTCGTTGGCTCTGATAACCGTGAAGGTCTCTCTAAAGAGCAGTTGAAGAAGCTCCGCGTGGGTGGAGTAAAGGTTGCAGCAGGTGGTCGCTCAGACACAATGTTGCTCGTTCACATTAGCAAGAATCGTGATGCAGCATTTATCGTCTCACTCCCCCGCGACACACTCGTAACAATTCCTGCTCATACCGGTCTCGATGGCAAGAGTCAGATTCCTGCACGTGCCGGCAAGCTCAATGCAGCATTCGCCTACGGTGGTGCACCACTTCTTATAGAAACTATTGAAGGCATGACTCAACTCAAGATCGATCATTATGTTGAGGTCAGCTTTGCAAGTTTCGTTGGAGTAGTTGATGCACTTGGCGGAATTCAAGTCTGCTCAAAGGTTGCAATCAATGATCCCAAGAGCCACCTCGTCATGTCTGCAGGCAGCCATGTGCTCGACGGTGTTGAGGCGTTGAAGTATGTTCGAACCCGCGACTTTGATGGACGTGGAGATATTGGACGTATGGAACGTCAGCAACAATTTGTCTCTGCAATCATCCGTAAGGCGACTTCTTCAGGAACTCTTCTCAACCCAATTAAGTTGGCAAATTTTTATAAGGCGACAATCTCTACTGTAAAGATGGATGAAGGCGTCAATAAGAATGACCTTCTTACTTTGGCAAAGCAGATGCGTAACCTCTCATCTGGAAATGTCCGCACATTAACCGTTCCTCTATCAGACCCTAATGGTCGCTATCCGGGACTAGGTTCAGTCGTCATCTGGGATGACGTTCTCGCCCCAGAGCTCTGGAATCGCATCAAGAATGACACCGCCCTCGTTGATACAGTGATCTCAAAGAAGTCATCTGCATCACCAAAGGCGACCCCTTCAGCCTCAACTATCGATAAATTTAAGACACATACAGCGGCTGAGAATCCTTGCGCAGCAAATAAATAAGTACCCTGCAATAGACTCACCGCCATGAAGTTAAAGCTCTCTGTCATCGGTTGCGGCTACCTCGGCGCAACCCATGCTGCATGTATGTCATCTCTCGGATTCGATGTCGTCGGAATCGATACCGACCCTCATAAGGTCGAGCTCCTCAACAAGGGTGAGCTTCCTTTCTATGAGCCAGGTCTCGACACACTTCTCGCCGATGAGATGAAGACTGGTCGCCTCTCATTCTCAACTGATTTCTCTGCGGTCGCTGATGCCGATGTTCACTTCATCTGCGTGGGTACACCACAGAGCAAAGATGGTCTCGCTGCAGATCTCACGTATGTGAAGTCATCTGTTGCTGCAATCGCTCCTCACCTTAAAGATGGTGCACTCGTCGTTGGTAAGTCGACAGTTCCTGTCGGAACAGCGCAAGCACTCCGCGACATGCTCGCAGAAGCAGCACCACAGGCAGATCTCGCCTGGAACCCAGAGTTCCTCCGCGAAGGTTTTGCCGTTGAAGATACTTTGACACCGAATCGTCTCGTCGTCGGTGTTGCAGATGATCGCGCTGAAGAGATTCTTAAAGAGGTCTATGAGCCAGTAATCGCTCTGGGAACTCCATGGATCCGCGCAGATCTTCCAACAGCAGAGTTGGTAAAGGTTGCAGCAAACTCATTCCTTGCAACAAAGATCTCATTTATCAATGCAATGGCTGAAGTCTGTGAAGCTGCAGGTGGAGATGTCACCGTCCTTGCAAAGGCAATCGGATACGACCCACGTATCGGTAATCGCTTCTTACAAGCAGGAATCGGATTCGGTGGCGGTTGCCTTCCTAAAGATATCCGTGCATTTATGGCACGTGCACAAGAGCTCGGTGCAGATCAGGCTCTTGAGTTCCTTCGCGAGATTGATGCAATCAACCTCCGTGCACGCCAGCGCGTGATCGATGTTGTCCGTGCAGATCTCTCAGAAGATCTCACCCAATACAAGATCGCTGTTCTCGGCGCGACATTTAAGCCAGATAGCGACGATGTGCGCGACTCCCCAGCTCTCGATATCGCAGCACAGCTTCAAGCAGCAGGTGCACAGGTTGTCGTCCATGATCCGAAGGGAATTGAGCCTGCACGCAAGCGCTTCCCTAACTTGGATTATGCAGAGAAGGTTGTCGATGCAGTAAAGGGCGCAGATGCAATCTTGCACCTTACTGAGTGGAAGGAATACCGCGAGCTTGATCCATCAGTAATTGGACAGCTAGTGAAGTCAAAATTCCTCATCGACGGTCGCAACATGCTCGATCGCACTATGTGGCGTAACGCTGGATGGCGCGTGCATGCACTTGGTCGTACCGACTAATACTTCGCATTAATAAAAACCCGTCGAGATGATCGGCGGGTTTTTTATTGCACTGTAATCTTTCTATTTTCGTCGACAAGGGTGTAGCCAATTTTCTGATAGATCTTATTGCTCGTTGGATTACTTGCCTGTGTATAGAGAGTTGGAAGCGCTCCCTCAGAAAGTAATCGAGCTGTGATGACCGAGGTAATGGTGCTTGCATATCCCTTCTTCCGCTCTGCAGGTGGCGTGTAGATAGGGCCGACTCTTGCGATATCGATCTCTCCCGTCGAATATGTTCCTGAATTTCCTCCTAGTGAGACAGGAACTCCATCGACAATTAGTAGTTCATAGCGATTTGCAGCTAGAGCGTTTCTTACAACACCTTCTAAGTCAAAATTGCGAAGGTGGGTCTCTTCAATAAAAGCTTGCATCCACTTGAAAACCAATTCAAAGTCATCTAACGAAGCAAATCTCACCTCGCCCACTGAAGAGGCAGGAGTGAAATTACGGTTCTCATATATGAGCTCACCCTCCTCCTCAACAACTGTGAATTCACTGAATGTTTCAAGTTGGTCAATCACCGTCTTAGGCCCTGAAAATTCATTTGCTTCAGGATCAATCGATGAGATTGTTATAGCAAATGCTCTGCAGGAATTCTCATTCATCGGTGAGAAGACATAACCAAATGGGACAGTTCGAATGGCTAATCCAGAGACTGAAGCATTTTCATATGCAAGTAACCAGTAATAGCTCTCATAAGCGCGCTTTCCAAGTGCAACAGATGTAGCAATTGAGGTGATCAGGCTAGTGCGAATGAGGTCGCTTGCCCTGAAATCTTGTGAGAGCAGCAAGAATTCTGCAGCGTCAGTCGCTCTCCGAATCTCAACGCGGTTACTCATCAATCGCTCCATTCATATAGTCACGAGCGTGCGCAATTTCAGCTAACAACACATTTGGGTTCTCGCCTGCAATGGTGAGATGGCCAGCAACTCGACCTTTACTGTATTCATTTCGATACTGATGGAACTTGAGCGAAGATGTGCGTGCCATGAGATGGAGATAGGGGCGATACATATTCTCTTTCTCTCCGTAATAGAAAGGTGAGCTCACGATACATGGAGCAGTAAGTGCTGGCGATCCCAACGGAAGATCGAGAATCGCTCGCAGGTGCTGCTCATATTGGGAGGTAACCGAACCGTCAATACTCCAATTACCCAATGGATGCACCCCTTGAATAATCGTTATCTCTGTTAACTCCTCATCGTGAGCTTTAAAAACCACCGTCGCAACACCTACAAGTGAGATCTCTTGCGCAATCTCAAGCGCCAACTTTTGAGCTGACTCACTTAACTCGGCAGAGATAGTGATTGCTGGAGTAACTGTTGCAATGACTCCACTTTCTCTATGAAGAGAGGTTGTTGCCCATGCCACTGCTTGATTATGTGGGGACCTCGCAACTGTGACAGAGAGGTTTACAGCAGGTGATATCTGAAAAGGTGGTTTCCCGTCTAGGCAACCATCTATCTCTACTCCAAGCGCTGTTGCAGGCGCTTGAAAGAGTTGGATTGATGCACTATCTCCAGAGAGAGTGACTTTGGGAAAATGTCTGCTCATTACTTATCGAAGGTGGACCACATCGCCGACGGTGATCTCTCGACCATTTTCAAGAATGAGCGCACCTTCATCGTTGATATCAACTGCGCGTGAATCAATGGTCTCACCACCCGGAAGAGTCACTTCAACGTCGCGACCAATCGTTACCGAGGCATCTCGATATTGTTGAAGATAGCTATTACCTGCATCCCACATCTGCAGATTGATCTCAAAGTGATTGATGATGGAGGCAAGGATGAGATTGCGATCTAGTTGGGAGAAACCTTCAAGAGCAAGTGATGTTGCACCATCAACTGGCAACTCTTCTTGACTCATTCCAACATTGATACCGATGCCAAGCACAACGCCTTTCTTTGTTGCTTGCGCGATCATGCCCGCACATTTCTTATCGTGGATCAATAAATCATTGGGCCACTTCACTCCCACTCTTGCATTGGGATCAAGGGCGTTAAGCGCTTCATGAACTGATACTCCTGCAAGGAGAGTGAGAAAAGACCACTCCTCTTTCGGAGCTTCGGGTTCAATGTAGAGAGAGAATGTAAGTGCAGAACCAGCTGCAGCTGTAAATGTGCGATCTAATCTTCCGCGACCCGCACTTTGATACTCACTGACAAGAACTGTCTTTGCTTGCGCACTTGCGCTACTGGCAAGTTGATATAAATCATCTTGCGTTGATCCGGTGACTTCAACCACGCTTACTCGCCAGTACCGCGAGATCGCCTCGGATATACGCTTCTTATCTAGTGGCGCTCTTGGCGCATCAGTACCCACGGCTAGTACCTTAGGCACATGAGCCACGATCTGCATACAACCGCGGGAAAAATTGAAGACCTCCGCTCTCGAATCGATGAAGCAATCCACGCCGGGTCAGCCCGTGCGGTAGAGAAGCAGCATGCCAAGGGTAAGAAGACCGCCCGTGAGCGCATTGAGATGCTCGTTGACCCAGATTCCTTTACCGAGATCGATGAGTTCGCACGCCACCATGCCACCAACTTCGGTATGGAGAAGTCCCGTCCTTACGGAGATGGCGTTGTGATCGGAACTGCAACGGTGGATGGTCGCCCGATTGCGCTCTACTCTCAAGATTTCACAGTCTTCGGTGGATCTCTCGGCGAAGTTCACGCGGAGAAGATCGTCAAGATTGCAGACTTTGCTCTCAAGTCAGGAATCCCTCTCATTGGAATCAATGACTCTGGAGGAGCTCGCATCCAAGAGGGCGTCGCCTCCCTCAACGGCTACGGAAAGATCTTCCGTCTCAATACTCGCTCATCAGGAGTAATCCCTCAGATCTCCCTCATCCTCGGACCATGTGCTGGTGGATCTGCTTACTCTCCTGCGCTCACCGACTTCACTGTGATGGTGAAGGAGACGTCAAATATGTTTATCACCGGACCAGATGTTATTAAAACTGTGACAGGTGAAGATGTTGGAATGGAAGAGCTGGGTGGCGCTTTCACTCACAATACAAAATCTGGAAATGCCCATTACATGGCAGATTCTGAAGCTGATGCAATTGATTATGTGAAGGCTCTCCTCTCTTATCTTCCATCTAACAATATGGATGGATCTCCCGTACTTCCACCAACAGAATCGTTGGAGAAGAAGGCGAGCGATACTGCGCTCAACACACTTATCCCTGATAGCCCTAATCAGCCATACGATATGAAGACTCTTATCCAGGCAATTGTTGATGAAAGTGAATTCCTTGAGGTTCACTCACTCTATGCGCCAAATATCGTTGTTGGTTTTGCCCGCATCGAGGGTCAATCTGTTGGAATCATTGCAAATCAGCCAGCGCAGCTTGCCGGAACTCTCGATATCAACTCATCTGAGAAGGCAGCTCGCTTCTTGCGTTTCTGCGATGCATTTAATATTCCAATTCTCACCCTCGTAGATGTCCCCGGCTTCTTGCCTGGCACAGAGCAAGAGTGGAACGGCATTATTCGTCGCGGTGCAAAGCTTCTCTACGCATATGCAGAGGCTTCAGTTCCACTCGTCACACTTATTACACGCAAGGCATATGGTGGAGCATTTATCGTGATGGGATCTAAGTATCTCGGTAGCGATATCAACTTTGCTTGGCCAAGTGCTGAGATTGCAGTGATGGGCGCACAAGGTGCAGTCAACATTCTCTATCGCAAGGAGCTCGCCGAGGCATCTGATGTTGAAGGAAAGCGCAAGGAGCTCGTTGAAGATTACACCGAGAAGTTCTCCAATCCTTACCTTGCAGCAGAACGCGGAACAATTGATAGCGTCATTGAGCCTGAAGATTCACGTCAATACATCACCAAGGCATTCCGCACTCTCAAGACCAAGCGAGATATCTTGCCTGCTCGTAAGCATGGAAATATCCCTCTCTAAATGAAATTTACAGTCGCATCTGGCAATCCCAGTGATGAAGAGCTCTTAGCCCTTCACGCTGTTCTTGCCAACCACAAGAAGGTAGATCTCAAACCTGTCATCAAGCGAAGCGTCTTTGGCCTGCCACAATTGCGTCAGCCACTTCCCCATCAAGTGACATACGGCGCACGAAAGTTCGACTAATGCCGCGCATCGTCCTTGCTTCACAATCAACCTCACGTCGTCGACTCCTTGAGGGCGCTGGTATCACTCCTGAGATCATCGTCAGCCATGTTGATGAGGAGACTGATTTCTTCAATGCGATGACACCTGAAGATATGGTGGTGGCACTTGCAATCTCTAAAGCACACACAGTGCGTGAGCAGATTGACTATCCAGCAATCATTATTGGATGTGACTCAACTTTTGATGTCGATGGGGTTTCATTTGGAAAGCCCGGCACCCCAGAGGTTGCTCTAGAGCGTGCAAAGAAGATCAGTGGACGTACTGGGCTGCTCCACACTGGCCACTGCATTATCGATACATCACAAGGAATTGAAATCGCAGATCGCGTCACAACTAAGGTCACCTTTACAGATATGACCGATGAAGAGATTGCAGATTATGTGGCATCTGGAGAACCCCTCCATGTTGCAGGTGGCTTTACCCTTGATGGCTTTGGCTCACCATTTATCCCTGTAATCGAGGGTGATTACACAAATGTTGTAGGGCTTTCGATGCCTTTCCTACTTAAGGCAATGAAGCAACTTGGATACTCTTGGCCTCAGGTAAAGGAGATGCGATGAAGCGCGTACTGATTGCAAACCGAGGCGAGATTGCCCTCCGTGTGATCCGAGCCTGTAAGGATCATGGTCTCGAATCAGTTGCGATGTACTCTGAAGAAGATCGCGACGCTCTCCACGTGCAGAGCGCTGATTTTGCATATTCACTTGAGGGAACAGTTGCAAAAGATACTTATCTCAACATTCCTAAGATCATTGCATTAGCAAAGACAGCTGGCGCTGATGCAGTTCACCCAGGTTATGGCTTCCTCTCCGAAAACGCTGACTTTGCCCAGGCAGTAATCGATGCAGGGCTGATCTGGATTGGCCCATCCCCTGCTGCTATTAGCGCACTCGGCGACAAGGTATCTGCACGACGTATTGCATCTGCAGCAGGTGCGCCTTTAGTTGCCGGTACAAAAGATCCTGTTGAGACAGCCGATGAAGTTGTTGCCTTTGCTAAAGAGCATGGTCTTCCCATCGCTATCAAAGCAGCATTTGGTGGTGGAGGTCGCGGTCTCAAGGTAGCTCGCACACTTGAAGAGATTCCTGAGCTCTACGCCTCTGCTGTTCGTGAAGCGATTGCAGGCTTTGGTCGCGGCGAATGTTTTGTCGAGCGTTATCTCGATAAGCCTCGCCACGTGGAGACCCAGGTGCTTGCAGATAAGTTTGGAAATGCCGTGGTTGTCTCTACCCGCGACTGTTCGTTGCAGCGTCGCCATCAGAAGTTGGTAGAAGAAGCGCCAGCTCCATTCCTCACCGATGAGCAGAATGCAGAGCTCTATCGCTCATCTAAGGCGATTATGAAAGAGGCGGGTTACGTCGGTGCCGGTACATGTGAATTCCTCGTTGGCCTTGACGGAACAATCTCTTTCCTTGAAGTAAATACTCGACTTCAGGTGGAGCATCCAGTCTCTGAAGAAGTTACTGGAATCGATCTTGTTCGCCAGCAATTCCGTATCGCAATGGGAGAAGCGCTGACATTCGGTGATCCAGAGATTCGTGGCCACTCCATCGAATTCCGCATCAACGGTGAAGATCCGGGACGTTCCTTCTTGCCAGCTCCAGGTCGAATTACAGAGTGGCAGATTCCAACAGGTCCAGGTGTGAGAGTCGATGCTGGTTTCCGCAAGGGCGATGTCATTGGAGGAAACTTCGACTCACTCCTTGCTAAGTTAATTGTTACTGGCGCAACTCGTGAAGAAGCGATCCAGCGTTCACGTCGCGCACTTGCAGAGTTTGATGTTCAGGGATTGGCAACTGCCCTCCCATTCCATCGTGCGATTCTTGAAGATTCCAATTACACAGAAGATTTCAAGGTCTATACCAGCTATATCGAGAATGAATTCGTCAATGAAATTCCTGCTTACTCATCAGAGGCTCTCGATATCCAGACCAAGGCTGCGACAGAGAAGCTTGTCGCAGAGGTCAATGGAAAGCGCTTTGAGATTCTTGTCCATGCCCCTGAGCCAGTAGTAAAGCGCCACCGCGCAAAGCAGGCATCTTCAGGTGGAGCCTCTGGCAATGGCCTCGCAAGCCCAATGCAGGGAACTGTTGTGAAGATCGCTGTTGAGGAGGGGCAGAGCGTCGAAGCCGGCGATCTCGTTATCGTTCTTGAAGCGATGAAGATGGAGCAACCTCTCAATGCACATAAGAGCGGTGTGATTAAGAACCTTAAGGCTGTTGTGGGTGAGACGGTTTCAAGTGGCACCGTTCTCTGTGAGATTATTGAGGCATGACCTCAAC
>JBFYJI010000055.1:0-4983 GCA_041311505.1 Candidatus Nanopelagicales bacterium
GCAAATGCGAGAGCGGCGTTAAGGGCAGATGCTTGGCGCTCAGGAGAGAAGAGAACAAAAGATGCGAGGGCGCTCTGAAATATTCCATCCGTAAATTGACCGGTCCATCGGGTGCGAAGAAGAGGGCGCAGAGATGTATCGCTCATCAACTCCCAGAAGGAGTGACCCTTTAACTTCATTGGATAAGCGTAGTCGTGAGAAAGAGAATATTCTTCTCACCATGGCATCCGAGGCTCGCACAGAGCGTGGCTTTATCGATTACTCACTCGATAAGCGACAGACGCTCCTTGCACTTTTTCGTGGTGTAGTTGATGCCTGTGATGCAGATCCATATTTAATGCGCGCTGCAAAGTTTCATGGTGAGAAGGCAGGTCGCAAATGTCCTGTCTGCAAGAAAGATTCACTTGTAGAGCTCCGTTACACATTTGGCGATCAACTCGGCCAATACTCAGGTCGAATTAAGACTCCTGCAGAACTACTTGAGATGGAGAGGGAGTTCGGTGAGTTCTCTGTCTATATCGTCGAGGTCTGCCTTGAGTGCTCATGGAATCACCTCTGTGCTACATATTTATTAGGTGATGGGGTCAATCGACGCCCACCACGTCGCCAACGCACCCTCGAGGACGAGGACTTCAGAGGTAACCTTTGAGTGTGATTAAGACCAGGCTTATCCGCGCAGCAATATTTCTCGCTGGTTTTGGCTTCGTTGCCGGAGCTACCCTCTTTGGCCTGGCTTGGTTTACAGTCGATATTCCAGATCCCAACGCCTACGTCAATAGCCAAGCAACCGTTATTCAATACTCCAACGGACAGGAGATTGGCCGCATCGGTGCACAGAATCGTCAGATCCTTCCCCTTGCAAAGATTCCACTTCGCCTTCGCTATGCAGTGATGGCGGCAGAGGATCGCAACTTCTACTCCAATCGTGCATTTAGCGTCTCAGGCCTTGCACACGCCGTCTTCTCAAATGTGATCACACTCGGTCAAGGTCGCGGCGGTTCAACGATCACACAGCAATATGCAAAGACTGCCTTCTTGACTCCCGAGCGAAGTATTCAGCGAAAGATTAAAGAACTTGTTATCTCATTGAAGTTAGAGAATGCGATGACAAAGGATCAGATCCTTGAGAATTATCTCAACACTATTTACTTTGGTCGCGGGTCGTATGGCGTGCAGACTGCAGCTCAGCAATACTTCAACCGCAATGCAAATCAATTAACAGTCTCACAAGCAGCTGTCATCGCATCTATCTTGCGTAGCCCAGGTCTCTACGATCCTGATTACGGCGATGCAGCACAGAAGAAGCGCAATGCAGATCGTCTTGAGGCACGATTCCATTATGTAATCCAAGGAATGTTGGAAGAGAAATGGATTACAGAGGCAGAGGCGAAAGCTGCAAAGATGCCAGCTGTTGCACCACGTACAACCGGAGGATCACTGAGTGGTCCAAAGGGTTACATCATCGATGCGGCACAGAAAGAACTTTCAAAGCTTGGATTTACACAAGAGCAGTTGATGGTGGGCGGTTATGTCATTAAGACAACGCTTGAACAACGTGCACAACAATCTGCAGTAGATGCAGTCAATAAGTTATATCCAGCTAAAGCACCCACCAACCTTCATATTGGCCTAGTTGCAATCCGCCCTGGCACCGGAGAGGTTGTCGCAATGTATGGCGGAAAAGACTATGTAGTACGCCAACTTAACGATGCGACCCAATCGATCGCCCTTGCTGGTTCTACCTTTAAACCATTTGCACTCGTTGCAGCACTGGAGCAAGGAATTCCACTGACATCGATGTGGAATGGTGATACACCACAGACATTTGATGATCTTGGAAAGCCATATGTAGTAGATAACTATGGAGGCGAAGGTTGGGGTCAGATTAATTTAATGACCGCGACACAGCACTCTGTGAACACTGTCTATGTTCCACTTGGAATCAAGGCAGGGCTCGATAAGGTTGTAGATGTTGCACGACGTGCCGGAATTCCCGAATCAGTTGCGATGATGCCAACCCCATCTGTGGCACTCGGTGTTGCAAGTCCTCACGTGATCGATGTTGCTAATTCATATGCAACCTTTGCCGCTAATGGCGTTTACTCCAAACCATTTATGATCGCCCAGGTTATCGGGCCAAATAAGGGTGTTCTCTATGAAGGTAAGCCTTCAACACAGCAGGTCTTTAACGCTGATGTCATGGCAGATCTCACCTACGCCCTCAAATCTGTTGTTAATGGTGGTACAGGTGCAGCAGCTCTCGGCTTAGGTCGCCCAGCTGCTGGTAAGACTGGTACATCACAATCCAATGCATCTGCATGGTTTAGTGCATACACACCACAGCTTGCAGCATCTGTTGCCCTCTTTAGAGATAGCGCATCTGAATCACTTAATGGAATCGGTGGACTCACATCAGTTACTGGTGGAACATTCCCAGCGAAGATTTGGACCGCCTTTATGAAGGGCGCACTGAAAGATCAACCCGTTCTTGATTTCCCTGCTCCTGCCAATATCGGCGGACTGGATCCGATTGTGATGACCAGTGGTGGCAAGCAATCGATGAAGAATAAGTAAGTAGTTGTATGCGCGTAGGTACTCGCGTTCTTATCGTTCTTGCAATCATCGCTTCACTCTTCTCTTTTGCAAAGTTCAACCATTGCGAGAAGACCATCTGGGCTGGCCCAGACCAATATATTCACGCCTGTTATAGCGATTTACCAGCGCTTTATAGCGAACGCGGATTTGGAAAGGGAGCGTGGCCCTATAGCGGTGGAGATCAGGCAGTTGAATATCCCGCCCTTCAAGGTGTGGTGATGTGGGCGACAGCAAAGATTGCACCCGATGGACCGGTGAGTTACTTCAACATCAGTGCAATTCTCTTAGCTCTTCTCTTTATTGGATCTGCGATATTGATTCATAGGATGCGCCCTGATCTATCAACGATCTATGTACTAGCGCCTACTGGTATCGCCTCTCTCTTTATCAACTGGGATCTCTGGGCGATTGTGACGATGCTCCTTGCTATCTATTGGTTAGATCAAGGTAGGGAACGAGAGAGTGCATTTGCGCTCGGTATTTCAATTGCAACTAAGTTCTTTCCTATTGTCCTCTTGCTCCCTATTGCGATCATCTATCTCCGCAAAGGTGCAATTAAAAAGTTTGCGATTTATGCCGCAATCTCTCTCGGAACATTTATCGCAATCAATATTCCTTTTGCTGTGACCACTCGCGAGGGATGGTGGAGATTCTTCGATCTCAACCTCCACCGCGAAGCTGATTGGGGCTCACTCTGGTATGCCTTATCGGTCTTCGGAATCAACCTCACACATATCAACTATCTTTCAATACTTACTCTTGCAATTGGAGTCGCGGTTACAGCGATCTTTCTCTTACAAGTAAAGAATCCGCTGACACTTGCACAATCATCTCTCTTTATCTTTATTGTCTTAATGGCGGTAAGTAAGGTTTACTCACCACAATATGTTCTCTGGTTAACACCACTCGCTCTCCTGGCTCTCGTTGATAAGAGAGATCTCTCTTGGTTCTGGGGATGGCAGGTTGCAGAGATCATTTATCACATTGCGATCTGGCAACACCTTGCACTGCTTACAGGTGCGCACTTTGGTCTTCCAGTAAATATGTATGCAGGGATTTCGCTTGTAAGAATTGCTGCATCGATTGGATTGGCGATTGCCCTTGCCCGCCGCCACCAATCAGGTGGGCTGCTCTCTCTCGAGCGCTGGCCTGAGCTGCCAGTCTGATACCTCTTTATCTCCCCTCTCTGCCCACAATCTCAGGCGTAGATTTCCTCTTTATTCAGGGGCGAGTTACCCTTAAGCCCCTGTTCAAAGGCCTCGGCCCGCGAATCAGGTTTTTAACCCTCCTGTCACGGAAATACCGTGGCCGTCTTAGTCCAAAGGAGGTCGGGTTAACACATGCGTCACTATGAACTCATGATCATTCTTGATCCAGATCTAGAAGAGCGTACAGTCACTCCATCACTTGAGAACTATCTCAAGATCATCAAGGATGCTGGCGGCAACGTCAACAAGCTCGATGTATGGGGCAAGCGTCGCCTCTCATTTGAAATCAATAAGAAGGCAGAAGGCATCTACGCAGTTGCAGATATGCACTGTGAGCCAGCGGCAATCAAGGAGCTCGATCGTCAGCTCAACTTGAATGAATCAATCCTTCGCACAAAGGTGATCCGTCCCGAGTAATTAACAACCTCGGAATTTCTTCCGGGGATTGTCACTCGAGACGAGTAACTTAATAGCACGGACTCAACCAGTAGATACGACCGATAAGGTAGAAAAGAAGGTAAGAAAATGGCAGCAGGAGATACAACAATCACATTAATCGGCAACCTCGTTGACGATCCAGAGCTTCGCTTCACTCCATCGGGTGCAGCTGTAGCTAAATTCCGCGTTGCTTCAACCCCTCGTTACTTAGATAAAGCTACGAACGAGTGGAAAGATGGCGAGAGCCTCTTCCTTCAATGCAATATCTGGCGTCAAGCTGCTGAGAATGTTGCTGAGTCATTGACTAAGGGAATGCGCGTCATTCTTACAGGTCGCCTCAAGCAGCGTTCATATGAAACAAAAGAGGGCGAGAAGCGCACAGTCTTCGAAGTAGAGGTAGATGAAGTTGGTCCATCACTCCGTAATGCAACAGCTAAGGTCACTCGTACCCAGCGCGCTGCAGGTGGAAATGGCGGAGGCTTCTCAGCACCAGCTGCTGACTTCAACGACGATCCTTGGGCTGCTGCATCAACCTCACCAGCCGGTGGCGGATGGGGATCTCCATCGACTACCGACGAACCACCTTTCTAAATAACAACTAACCATCCATTCCTACAAAGGTAACTAAGTAGGGCCCGAAAAGGAGCACCATAATGGGAGCAAGAAATAACCGTAACCTCAAAGAGGTTAAGAACAAGGGCGCAAAAGCTGCTGCTCTTAATAAGAAGTTCAAGAAGAAGCC